>JAKBCD010000046.1 GCA_021808205.1 Pseudomonadota bacterium
ATTGTCTAAACTCGTCACGGAATCTGAGACAAACCATCCGCTGGCGCCGCTGGCCTGCTGGATGGCGCGGCAGGAAGAGCTGGGGCGCCTGCGGCTGGTGGGCGATGCCTTCAGCCTGGCCCGGATGCTGGCCGATATGGTGTTCGGCGCGCTGGTCATGAACTCTTTCAACGACTTCAGATGGCCGAGCGGTGAGGCGCGGCAAACACATATCCGTAATGCGATCAGCGTGTTTTTGCGCGGCGTTGGCGCGCCGCCGCACACGCCATAGGGCCGGAACCGGGCGTATTTTCTGGAAATCACGTCAGCGTTCTGCTAACGTTTGCGTAACGGCCTAACAAAGGCCGGTTGAACTCTCGCCCTGGGGCAGCCAGGGAAGCGAGGATAAAATGAACGCTGTGGTGATCTGGGCGGAGATGCTGGCGGTGCCTGTGGTGTTGGGGCTCATCGGTGTGGTGGTGTGTTATTTGCGCGACCAGCACGAGCTTAACACGCGGCACAAGCTGCCGCATTAGAGCGCGACGGCTTCAGGTCCGCTCGCAAAGCAAGCGGCCTTAAAGTCTGAATCGTCCTTAGTCCTGCGGCTGCAACAGCATTTGCAGCGCACCGGGCGGCAGGTTGAGCGGAGTGAACCCGGCGGGGGGCGCAAAGCTGCCGGCGGCTTGTCGGCCGTAGGAGACAGCGGTGGCGGTGACATCCGTGCCGCCCTGGGCGTTCTGACCCACAAAATGCAGCACCACGCCATCCGGGGTGATGCAGGCGCGGGCTGTGCCGTGCTGGTCCATCACCAGATATTTCCGGCATTCAAGCCCGGCATAATGGCCGGTGCCAATGGGGGTGAATTTGGCGTTGTCGGCCTGGTAGATTTCCGCCGTGAGAGCTGAGAAATCCGGCGCCTGGACGATGGCGCGCATGGCAGGCACAACGATTTCCGCCTGCGCGGCGGGCAGGTTGGCCAGCACGTAATAGCCATTCGGACTATCAACCCGTGCGAGTTGCTGGGCGGCGTTGTAGCTGAGCTGATAGGCCCCGGCCGCCTGGGCGGGTGAGGAGAGAGTGTAGGTTACCTGCACGTCCCGCGCTGGCAGGAAGCTGGGTGCGGCGGCGGCGAGCGCCGGGGTGAGGGCCGCCACGGCGGCGAGGGCTAAATGCTTCATGGTACCTCTTTTCGCATGGCCGCAAACTCGCGCAGCAATGCGGCAGGATCGGGGCAGAGGGGAAAGCGCGCCTGAACCTCCACCGCTTCGGCCAGCATGGCGTGATAGGCGTTGCGCGGCACCTCGATGGCGCCAAAGCGGGCCAGGTGGGTAGTGATGAATTGCGTGTCCAGCAGGGTGTAGCCGCCAAGGCGTAACCGGGCGATGAGATGCGCCAAGGCCACTTTTGAGGCGTCCGTGACGGTGGAGAACATGCTCTCGCCAAAAAAGACCCCGCCCAGGGCGGCGCCATACAGTCCGCCGACCAGTCGGCCCTCCTGCCAGGTTTCCACGCTGTGGGCGAAGCCGAGGCGATAGAGTTCAACGAACAAGGTTTCGATCTCGTGGTTGATCCAGGTTTCTGGCCGGTTGCTCCGCGCGGCGGCGCAGGCGGCGATGGTGGCGGGGAAGTCAGCATCCGCGGTGATGGTGAAGCGCGAGCCGTGCAATGTTTTCATTAAGGAGCGGGAAATGTGAAAGCCGTGCAGCGGCAGCACGCCCCGGGCGTCCGGGTCCAGCCAGTGCAGGGAGCGACTCTCCCGCGATTCCGCCATTGGGAATAGTCCCAGCCGGTAGGCGCGGAGCAGCAGATCTGGTGTGAGGACGAATGGCCGCGCGGACATGGGGGAATTTCACACCCAAGCGGGGGATTTGCCAAGCGTGGTTTGCTGTGCCATCGGCAGGCTGGCGTGACAGAACCGGACAGCCACAAGCTCGGGACACTTGAGATTGGCCGATTTATCGCCGCCAGTGTGGTGGTGTTCACGCATGTGCCGTGGCTGATGCAGCGGTTTGCTGCTGACCCAGGGAAGCTGCTGTTTGGCGGCTGGCTGCCGCCGGCACCCATCGCGGTGCAATATTTCTTCGTGCTCAGCGGATTTGTGATGCTGGTTGCCCACCACAGGGATTTTGGCAAGCCGGGTGCGGCTTGGCGCTTTTGGTGGCGGCGCGCCTGCCGTATCTACCCGATGTATTGGCTGGCGCTGGGGGCGCTGGTTTATTATTATTATCCGCTGGCCAGGCCGTTCACCTGGGTGCAGCTGATGACGTTGCTGCCTGGCAATTTTAACGAATGGGTGGGGCCGGCGTGGTCTTTGCGGTATGAGATCGCGTTTTACCTCATGTTCGGGCTGTGCCTGCTGCCGCGTATTGGCAAACTGGTCATGGCGGCCTGGATGGTGGTGGTGTTTTGGGTGTGCCGGCCGGATTTTTTGAGAAAACCGCTGGACCCCGGCTTGCCGCAGGCGGTGAAGCATCTGATCTTCCCGGACGGCGCACGGTTTTTCTCAGGCGAGGAGATATTGTTTTTTGGCGGGCTGCTGTGCGGATGGCTGTATCTGCGCCACCCCATGGGCCGCCGCGCCGCCTGGGGGCTGCTCTGGCTTGGGGTGGCTTGGGTTGCCGCTTGTATGCCGTTGCTTCATGGCGGCTATGATTACGTGAAGGGCGCGTGGGAGCCGGTGATTGCCATGGGGTACGGCAGCGTGATTCTGGCGCTGGCGAATTTGGAGAGGGGCGGAGCGCTGCGCACTGGCCGGGCGGCGGTGTTGATGGGGCAGATTTCCTATCCGCTTTACATATTGCACATGGTATGCGTGACGCTGCTGCTGACCTGGTTTTACGGCAGGCTGCATCTTAGCCTGGCGGGGCAATATGCGGGGCTGGTGGCGGGAATTGCGCTGGTTTACGGGCTTTGCGCGGTGGCGGCCCTGCTTGTTGACCAGCCTTTGCAGCGATGGCTGCGCAGGGGCACGAAAAAACCCCAGGCCATTAGCCCGGGGTTGGCGGCGCCGCCTTAAGTTTGGCGCCTGGGTTGTGCTTCAGCGCACGGTTGAAGACATGGCCCAGAAATGACCGTGAACCAGGCCGTCGTCATAATGGTCAAAATCATCACGGTCATTGGCGGGTTCCTCGCACTGAGGCTGGGCGGTGCGGTTGGGGAGCGGGCTGGTACGGCGTGCCAGATTCCTGCCATTTGCGCCAGAACCGCCGGGCAAGCTGTTTGGGGTGGTATGGGCACGCATGGGGATGCTCCTTGAAGCAAATGGGCCTTCACCAACGCGGCGGGGGGAAGGGTGGATGGAAAGTACCGCGCGGTGAAGTTAAGAGTGAAGTTATTTACATTGCGCTGCACACACCAGCGGAATTCTGGCGGATCTACGCAAAACAGTGCGTGACTTTACTGTAAATTTTTGCAAAATGTAAAATATGTCAAAAATTATGATCGGTAAAACCATCAGGCGGCTGCGGATGGAGCAGGGCTTCACACAGCAGGGGTTTGCACAGAAACTCGGAATTTCAACATCTTATTTGAACCTCGTGGAGCATGACCAGCGGAATGTGACGGCTTCGTTGTTGTTCAAGCTGACGGATATTTTGAAGGTTGACCTTGCGGCGCTCTCGGGCACGCAGGAGCGGGAGTTTGAGGTGGCGCTGCGGGAGGTGTTTACCGACCCGCATATTGGCGCGGAGCCGGTGCCAGAGGCGGAGTTGCAAGCACTGGCGGCGGCACCCAACGCGGCGCGGGCTGTGCTGGTGCTGCACCGGGCGCTGGCGGGCGCGCGGGAGGAGGGTGGCGGGATTACGCTGCCCTCGGGCCGGAAAATTCTGCTGCCGACCGAAGAGGTGCGGGATTTTTTCCATGCCCATGAAAACCACTTTCCGGCGCTGGAGGATGCGGCCGAAACTATAGGCAAGGCGTTGGATGTGGCGGCGGTTGGCTCCACCCATGCGCTGGCGGAGCGGTTGCGGCGCAACCATGGGCTGGTGGTGAGCGTGCAACCCTTGCCCGGCGCCTTGCGCGTGTTTGATGCGGCGAGCCGGATGCTGACACTCTCTGAGGATTTGCCGCGCGAGAGCCGGGGGTTTCAGATGGCGTTTCAGCTGGCGCTGCTGGAGGCGCGCACACAAGTGGAGGCGATTGTGAAGCGCGCCGAGCCGAGCACGAAGGACGCCGCGGAGCTGCTGCGAATTGGGCTGCTGAACTACGTGGCCGGGGCGTTGATGATGCCTTACGAGGCGATGCTGAACGCAGCACGGGAGTTGCGTTATGATGTGGAGGCGCTGGCGGCGCGGTTTGGTGTCTCCTACGAGCAAACCTGCCACCGGCTATCCTCCATGCAGCGGGCGGGGGCGCGGGGCGTGCCGTTTTTCTTTCTGCGGGTGGACCCGGCGGGCAATGTGAGCAAGCGGTTTTCCGCCGCGGGGTTTCCGTTCATGCGGTATGGCGGCACCTGCCCGCGCTGGGTGGCGCATTCGGCTTTTGCCACACCGGGGGCCATACGGGTGCAGGTGGCACAGCTTTCCGCCACCGAGACGTTTTTATGCTTCGCGCGCACCATAACCGGCCGTCCGGCGCGCTGGGGGGAGCCGCCGCCGGTGCGGGTGATCGCCATGGGGTGCGATGTAAGCCATGCGCGGGAGGTGGTGTATGGGGACGGGCTGGATTTGGCGGCGGCGGCGGTGGGGATTGGGCTTTCATGCCGGTTGTGCGAGCGGCAGGATTGCCGCTCCCGTGCGTTTCCGCCGATTGCGCACCGGCTGGCGCTGAGCCCGGATTTAACGAGTGCGAGCCCCTACCGGTTTAAAGCGATGCCGGGGGAGAAAGCCTGATGGCCAGGCAGCGGGCGGATGTGATGCTGGTGGAGCGCGGGCTGGTGGAAAGCAGAGCCAAAGCGCAGGCGCTGATTATGGCCGGGCTGGTTTACGCGGGTACGAAACGGGTAGCCAAGGCGGGGGACACGCTGCCGGACGATGTGGAGATTACGCTGAAGGGGCAGGAGCACCCTTGGGTTTCGCGCGGCGGGGTGAAGCTGGCGCATGGGCTGGCGCATTTTGGGCTGAACCCGGCAGGGCTTGTTTGCCTGGATGTTGGGGCTTCCACTGGGGGTTTCACGGATGTGCTGCTGCAAGCAGGGGCTGAAAAAGTTTACGCCGTGGATGTGGGGCATGGGCAATTGGCGTGGAAATTACGCTCCGACCCCCGCGTGGTGGTGATGGAAAAGACCAATGCGCGGCATTTGACGGCAGAAATGATTGCTGAGCCGATCGCGGCGGTGGTGTGCGATGCGAGTTTTATAGGCCTGCAAACGGTGCTGCCCGCCGCCTTGGGATTATGCGCGAAAGGGGCGTTCGCGGTGGCGCTGATCAAGCCGCAATTCGAGGCTGGCGCCGGGCAAGTTGGCAAGGGCGGTGTGGTGCGTGATGCAATGGTGCATGAGGAGGTGTGCGCGCGGATTGAAAACTGGTTTGCTGGGCTGGAGGGATGGGAGGTGCTGGGAATAACACCCAGCCCGATTAAAGGCCCGGAGGGGAATGTGGAGTTTTTGATTGGGGCGCGGAGGGTTGGTTAGAGTGAAGTGGGCATTGAGGTGAGATGATCCAGCGCCCGCTTCACTTTTTAACGGCCTCTTAGAGCAACTGGCGCCTTCTGCGTGCCGGAGAGCACTTGCGAAATCCATTCCGGGGATTGCGGCTGGGTCAAACCCAGACGGTCAAGTGCTGCGACCAGATCGTTCCAGCATGCATCTTCCTGATTCACATTGACCAGGCTTCCGCCGGGAAAGGAAAGTAAAAGACAAATTATGCCACCCGCGTAAATATCTGCTTCATAGGCGACGATATCCGTGGCGTCTTTCAACGCAAGCCGCGCATTTTTGAGGATGATCTCATCGCCAACCAGAACCGGTTTGGCATCGCGGCGGATCCACGCGGTTAGTCGTTTATTGACCCAATCCACAAGGCTCATGGCTGACTCCAATGAAGGTGGGTCACATAGCTGAAAACATCTTCTCCGGATTTCTGACCCCAGGAGCTACCGAGCAAGCCAAAACCAAACCCCGAGATGATACCACCCGTCAGGCAGGCGCCGCCCTCGGTAACCTCTCCAACAATCGGAATGGTGAGCGACGGAGACAGGAATGCGGCAGCCGTGGCGCACCCCGCCCATGCACCGGACCAGCCGAAGCCGGTACCACCGATTAATGCTCCAGCCTGTCCCGCAGCAACCTTGCCGCGCTGCCCGGATGGCGCCGTGGCGATCAAGACGGCGGAAACGGCCACCTGCAACACCACGCTTCCATTCCCGGCAATTTTCATGCTCACGCTAAGCCGGTTCACCACCGCGCGCGTTTTACCAACACTTTCCAGAACTGCTTCGAGACTTCCTTTCTGTTTTAAAAGTTTTTCGAGTGTCGGCAGATTGTCAGAGGGCTTCAAAATCTCAGAATAGAGCCTGCCGAAAGGGCTCAATTTGGATCGTGATTCGGCGAGAATGGCATTGCGCTGTTCAATGAGCGCGTTCGCTTCGGCGGCCGTAACGTCTGCGCGCTGATGCAATAAATTGGCCTGCTTCTGTAACGCTTCATTCAATTGATTATAGATATCGCGCTGATAGCTATCCCAGCTGAGATTGGTTCCGACCCCAAAGGCACCGCTGGTGACGGCCGTGACGGCATATGAGTAATCATAGGCGCTTGGTTCTGTCTCGCTCATGGCCACATCTATCTCCGGTCAACCAGATAACGCGTCGTGATTCCAGTATTATATCCCTGGGGCAGTGCCCGGCAGAGGCTTAGAAGCTACAGTGAATTGAGCGTAACCGGCGTAGAATTTATTTTGTTTTTAGTAAAAGCGAATGGTCAGCTAGAACAAAAAGCCGGCCCAGCTGGCCTGGCTTTTTTGGCAATAATTGAGGCTCAAGAAGCACTTTTGATCGCCGCAGCTTTTACATCGTCGTCGACATGTTCGGCGAAGGTTGCGAAATTATCGGCGAACCGTTTGACGAGGCCCTTCGCGGCCACATCGTAAGCAGATTTGTCGGCCCAGGCCTGGCGGGGGTCGAGGACTTCGTCCGGCACGTTGTTTACGTGGGTGGGGATGGCGAGGCCGAAGAACGGGTCGCTGCGGTATTCCACGTGGCCCAGCTCGCCGGAGAGGGCGGCGTTGAGCAAGGCGCGGGTGTGTTTGATGGACATGCGTTTGCCCACGCCGTAGGCCCCGCCGGTCCAGCCCGTGTTCACCAGCCAGCAATTGGCGCCGTGCTGGGCGATGAGTTTTTGCAGCAGTTTGCCGTAAATTTGCGGATGGCGGGGCAGGAAGGGCGCGCCGAAGCAGGTGGAGAAGGTGGCCTGCGGCTCGCTGCCCATGCCTTTCTCGGTGCCCGCCACGCGCGCGGTGTAGCCGGAGAGGAAATGATACATCGCCTGGGCCGGGGTGAGGCGTGAGATGGGGGGCAGTACGCCAAACGCATCCGCCGTGAGCATGACAACGTTTTTCGGGATGCCGCCGCGCCCTGAAAGTTCCACATTCGGGATGAATTCGACCGGGTAGCAGGCGCGGGTGTTCTCAGTGAAGGTGCTGTCCGTGAGGTCAAGATTGCCGTGCGGGTCGGCCACCACGTTTTCAAGCACGGCGCCGAAGCGGTGCGAGGCGGCCCAGATCTCGGGCTCGTTTTTCTGGCTGAGGTCGATGACCTTGGCGTAGCAACCGCCTTCGAAGTTGAAAACGCCATCTGTTGCCCAGCCATGCTCGTCATCGCCGATGAGCCGGCGCGTGGGGTCTGACGACAAAGTGGTTTTGCCGGTGCCGGAAAGGCCGAAGAACAGCGCCGCGTCCTCCTTGGGGCCGATATTGGCCGAGCAATGCATGGGCAGCACGCCTTGCGGCGGCAGCAGCCAGTTCATCACCGTGAAGATGGATTTCTTGATCTCGCCCGCATATTCGGTGCCGGCGATGAGGATGGTTTTCTCGGTAAAAGAGAGCGCGATGGCGGTGGTGGAGCGGATACCGTCGAGATCCGGGTCGGCCTGGAAATGCGGCGCGTGGAGGATAATGTAGTCCGGCGCGAACCCGGCCAGCTCAGCCTGGGTGGGGCGGATGAACATGTTGCGGGCAAACAGCGCGTGCCAGGCGCCGGTGGTGACAAGCCGAACGCGGATGCGGTGGGCGGGGTTGGCACCGGCATAGAGGTCTTGTGTGAACAGCTCCTGCCCCTGGAGATAAGCCTGCACGCGGGATTTAAGCTGGGTAAATTTTTCTTTCGGC
>JAKBCD010000047.1 GCA_021808205.1 Pseudomonadota bacterium
CGAGCGATTCGAAAGTCTGAATCGCGCTCTACCTCATTGATTTAGAGACGGATTCAGATTTTAGACCGGATCACAACGTGATCCGGTCTAAAATCATCCGGCTCTAGGCTTATGCTTGGCGCGTGGCCGCCCCGCCAGCCCCACGCGCGATACCAGCGGGCATAAAAGATGAGTCATCCTTCATGCCCGCTGGTATCAATCAATGAAGTAGAGCGCGATTCAGACTTTCGAATCGCTCGCAAAGCGAGCGCATCTCAAGTCATCGCGCCCAAGCAAATTTAGAGCGTTTCCGATTGATCGGAAACTCTAAGCGGGTTTACGCCGCCGCGCGGATCGCCGCCGCCTTCACGTCGTCATCCACATGCTCGGCGAAGGTGGCGAAGTTCTCGACGAAGCGCTGCACCAGGTTGCGGGCGGCCACGTCGTAGTCTGCCTTGCCGGCCCAGGCCTGGCGCGGGTCCAGCACTTCATCGGGTACGCCATTCACATGGGCGGGAATGGCCAGGCCGAAGAACGGGTCGGTACGGTATTCCACATTGTCCAGCTCGCCAGCCAAAGCAGCGTTGAGCAAGGCGCGGGTATGGGCGATGGACATGCGCTTGCCCACGCCATAGGCGCCGCCGGACCAGCCCGTGTTGACCAGCCAGCACGACACCCCATGCTCCTTAATGAGCTGCTGCAGCAGCTTGCCGTAAACCTGCGGGTGGCGCGGCAGGAAGGGCGAGCCATAGCAGGTGGAGAACGTGGCCTGCGGCTCGCTGCCCAGGCCTTTTTCCGTACCGGCCACGCGGGCGGTATAGCCCGAGAGGTAATGGTACATGGCCTGCTCCGGCGTAAGGCGCGAGATGGGCGGCAGCACGCCGAACGCGTCGGCCGTGAGCATCACCACATTTTTGGGCGTGCCGCCACGGCCGGAAAGCTCCACATTGGGGATATATTCCACCGGGTAGCAGGCGCGTGTATTTTCGGTGAAGGTTTTGTCCGTCAGGTCCAGCCGGCCTTGCGGGTCGGCCACCACATTTTCCAGCACCGTGCCAAAGCGGTGCGAGGCCGCCCAGATTTCCGGCTCGCTCTTCTGGCTCAGGTCGATCACCTTGGCGTAGCACCCGCCCTCGAAATTGAACACGCCTTCAGGCCCCCAGCCGTGCTCGTCATCGCCAATCAGGCGGCGCGCGGGGTCGGAGGAGAGGGTGGTTTTGCCCGTGCCGGACAGGCCGAAGAACAGAGCGGTGTCGCCCTTCGGGCCGATATTGGCCGAGCAATGCATGGGCAGCATGCCATGCGCGGGCAGAATCCAGTTCATTACGGTAAAGATCGATTTCTTGATCTCGCCCGCATATTGCGTCCCGGCGATCAGGATCGTCTTCTCGGCGAAGGAGAGCACGATGGCAGAGCTGGAACTCACCCCGTCAAGCGCCGGGTCGGCCTCGAAGAACGGGGCGTGGATGATGGTGTAATCCGGCACGAAACTGGCCAGCTCTTCCGCCTTGGGGCGGATGAACATATTGCGCGCGAACAGCGCGTGCCAGGCACCAGTGGTGACCAGCCGCACGCGGATGCGGTGGGCCGGGTCGGCACCGGCGTATAAATCCTGGGTGAACAGTTCGCGCCCTTGCAGATAGGCCTGGACGCGGCCCTTGAGAGCCTCGAATTTCGCGCGCGGCAGGCGCTGGTTTACCTTGCCCCACCACACATCGGCGGTGGTTTCGGGATCATCGACGACAAATTTATCGCCCACGGAACGGCCCGTATGCACGCCGGTGCGCACAATCAGCGCGCCATCGGCGGAAAGGCGGCTCTCGCCCTTGCGCAGGCTGTGCGCGACCAGGGCTGGCGCGGTAAGGTTGGCATGCAGCTCGGCGGCAACGCGCACGCCGGTGCCGGCAAGGGGGGCGGCATCGCGCAGCGGGGAAATATCAGCCATATGGTTCACGCCGGGTCGTCCTCTGCTACAGGTCAGGTTGCTCCGGCCTTCATAAGCACACGCCGCCCCCCGGCTTCAACCTCAACCGTCATGTAAAACTGCACAAATTTCGTGCTGCAGCGCGGCAACATCCAAAACGCAAGCATTGCCGAAGCCGCCTATATACTGCGCGGCCGCAACGGCAACCCTCCAGAACGCGAAATCTGCGAATCCGGCATAGGCGGCCGCGTAGGGATGTGCCTGCAGGTAGCGCGCCCGTAACGCTCCGGTGGCTTCTATTTGCGCCGCGGTGCCGCTGAGCGTGAGCCGCGGCGCGGTCTGCGGGTTTTCATCCACGGCCTGGCCGGTTAACAGCAGGGCGCAGGCCGGGCTGGCGCGCAAATGCCTGGTATGCGCGGCCAGTGCCGAGAGCAGCAGTACCGGCGCGCCATCCGCATCCCAGCCCGGGGTAACCAGCGAGGCATGGGGCATCCCGCCATGCATTGTGGCCAAGGCCGCGCTTTTTACCCCCGCCGCCAGCGCTGCCGCTGCTTTAAGCCGCGCCGCCACTTGATTTGCTGCCATAATCCGGTCACTCCCTGAAGGCAGAAAGGCCACATGGCCAAGCATGGGTTGAACCAATGAAGCATACAATCGCCCTCGTCGATGACGACCGCAACATCCTCACCTCGGTGCAGATGACCCTGGAGGCTGAGGGCTTCCTCGTCCGCACCTATACCGATGGCGAGAGCGCATTGCAGGCCCTGCTGGCCAAACCGGCGGACCTGGCGGTGCTGGACATAAAAATGCCGCGTATGGACGGGATGGAGCTGCTGCAGAAACTGCGCGCCCGCACCGCCATGCCGGTCATCTTCCTTACCTCGAAGGATGACGAGCTGGACGAGCTGATGGGGCTGCGCCTGGGGGCGGATGACTACATAACCAAGCCGTTCTCGCAGCGTTTGCTGCTGGAGCGTATCCGCGCCTTGCTGCGCCGCCATGAATCCACCCGTGCCGAGGCCTCCGGCGCCTCGCCGGCCAGCGTGCTGACGCGCGGCGACCTGACGCTGGACGAGACCAAGCACCAATGCCTGTGGAAGGGCAAGGATATACAGCTTACCGTGACCGAGTTTTTGCTGGTGAAGGCCCTGGCCCAGCGCCCCGGCATGGTGAAGTCGCGCGACCAGCTTATCGACGCCGCCTATGGCGAGAACGTGTATGTCGATGACCGCACCATCGACAGCCATGTGAAACGCCTGCGTAAAAAATTCCGCAACGAGGATGGCGAGTTCGACCAGATTGAGACGCTGTATGGCATTGGCTATCGCTATAAGGATGCCTGATCCTGCCCCGTAAGCCCCGCATCTCCCGCCTGCTGCGGGATATTCTCCTCGTCAATCTGCTGCCCGTGGCGCTGATTTTCGCGGCGCTGCTCTATTTGGACCAGTACCAGCAAGGGCTGCTCACCGCCGAGGTCTCGGCCCTGCGCGAGCAGGCGCGCATTTATGCCGGGGCCATCGCCCAGGCAGCGGTGCAGACCAGCAACGGCCAGACCAGCGTGAACCCGGATTTGGCCCAGCCGCTGCTCTATTCCCTCACCGCGCCCACGCCCAACGCCCAGGCGCTTATTTACGGGGAAGATGGCACGCTTATCGCCGATTCCCGTGTGCATCCGGGGCAGAACGGCAACATTGTGACCGAGCCACTGCCCGCCCCGCCCCCGCCCGGCCTGCTCAGCCGTGCCATCAGCTTCATCTACGACCATCTCTCTGGCTCGGTGATCGGCGCGCAGGATGAATCCGGCGTGCTGGGCTCGGGCGCTGGCGAAAACCCGGACACTTTGGGCTGGCAGCCTGATGCGCGCACGGCGCTGGAGCTTACCGCCACCGCGCCCAACCAGGAGGCCCCGCCTTTTGTGCGGCGTGACGCCAGCGGCACGCTGCTGATTACCGTGGCCGAGCCCATTACCCAGGGCCAGCAGGTGGTGGGCACGGTGCTGCTCACGCGTGAGGCCTCGGAGGTGGATAAGGCGGTGCTGGCGGTGCGCATTTCCATTCTGGGCCTGTTCGCGCTGGCGCTGCTGCTTACCGTCATCGTCTCGTTCTATCTTTCCCGCACCATTGCCAGCCCCATATCGCGCCTGGCCGCGGCGGCGGAGCGTATGCGCGAGGGCCGCACCCGCACCCCGCCTCTGCCTGATTCGGTAAAGGGCCGGAACGACGAAATCGGCACGCTGGGCCGCACGCTGGAAAGCTCGGCCCAGGCACTATGGGCGCGCATGGACGCCATCGAGAAATTCGCCGCCGATGTGAGCCACGAGATCAAGAACCCGCTCTCCTCCATCCGCTCGGCCATCGAGACGCTGACCCGCGTGGAAGACCCGGCCCGCGCCTCGCGCCTGCTCGCCATTATTACCCAGGACGTAGCGCGGCTGGACCGGCTGATTACCGACATCTCCGACTCATCGCGCCTGGATTCCGAGTTGTCGCGCGCGCGCCATGAGATTGTGGACATGGCGAAAATGCTTGCCACCCTCGCCGAAATCTATGACGCCACGCGCAAGGAAGGCCAGCCCTTTGTGCTGGTGGAGGCTCCGGCGGAAGGGCTTTATGTGCGCGGCTCGGAAACGCGGCTGGTGCAGGTGCTGCGCAACCTCATTGGCAATGCCATCTCCTTCTCGCCATCCGGCGGTAAAATCTGGTTGCGCGGGCGCGAGACCGGCGGGCTGATCGAGCTTTCGGTAGAGGATGAAGGGCCGGGCATACCGGATGGCAAGCTCGATTCCATCTTCGACCGGTTTTATTCCGAACGCCCGCAGGCCGAGCAATTCGGTAGCCATTCCGGCCTCGGCCTGTCCATCTCACGCCAGATTGTGGAAGCGCATCACGGCCGGATTTCCGCCGAGAACAGGCGCGACGAGGATGGAAATATTGTGGGCGCGCGCTTCGTGGTAAGGCTGCCAAAAGCGGGGGAATAGGTTCAACCCGCTCGGACAGGCTTTCGCATCCCTACCGCGCCGGCTTCGGTGGAGTGCTGGAATAATCGTAGAATCCGCGCCCGGTTTTGCGGCCATACCACCCGGCTTCCACATATTTAATCAGCAGCGGGCAGGGGCGGTATTTGTCGCCCAGCTCGGCATGGAACACCTGCATGATGGAAAGCAGCGTCTCCAGCCCCACGAAATCGGCCAGTTCCAGCGGGCCCATCGGGTGGTTGGCGCCCAGCTTCAGGCCCGTGTCGATCGACTCGACCGTGCCCACCCCTTCATGCAGCGCCACGATGGCCTCGTTCAGCAACATGCAGAGCACGCGGTTGACGATAAAGCCTGGCGCGTCATGGGCGGTGATGGCGGTTTTGTTCAGCTTGCCCGCCAGGGCCAGAACAGTCTGGTAGGTCTCTTCCGAGGTGGCGAGGCCGCGGGTGATTTCCAGCAGCTTCATCATCGGCACCGGGTTGAAGAAATGCAGCCCGACGAATTTATCGGCCCGGCCCGAGAAGGCGGCGAGCTTGGTGATGGAGATGGAGGAGGTGTTGGAGGCCAGGATGGCATCCGGCTTCAATACCGGGGCCAGCTCCTGATAGATGGCTTGTTTGATCTCGATGCGCTCGGGCACCGCCTCGATCACGAGGTCGGCGGCGGCGAGCGGATGGTAATCGGCATTCGTGGTGAGGCGGGCAAGCGCCGCCGCCCTGGCTTCCGCCGTCAGGCTGCCTTTGGCCACTTGCCGGTCCATATTCTTGGTAATGGTGGCGAGCGCCTTGGGCAGCGCATCGGGGAAGGTATCCACCAGGATCACGTCAAAACCGGACATCACCGCCGCGTGGGCGATGCCGTTACCCATAAGCCCCGCGCCGATGACGCCGATTTTGCTGATACTCATGATTACAGCGCCTTTTCCAGTTCGGGCAGCACGGTGAACAGATCGCCGACCAGGCCGTAATCGGCGACCTGGAAGATCGGCGCGTCCTCATCCTTGTTGATGGCGACGATGACCTTGGAGTCCTTCATGCCCGCCAGGTGCTGGATGGCGCCGGAGATGCCCACCGCGATGTAGAGCTGCGGCGCGACGATCTTGCCGGTCTGGCCCACCTGGTAGTCATTCGGCACGTAGCCCGCGTCCACGGCCGCGCGCGAGGCGCCGACGGCGGCGCCCAGCTTGTCGGCAATCGGGTCGATGAGCTTGGTGAAGTTCTCGCCATTCTGCATGCCGCGCCCGCCGGAGATGATGATCTTGGCGGCGGTCAGCTCGGGGCGCTCGCTCTTGGAAAGCTCGGAGCCAATATATTTGGACTTCGTACCGGCGGCGGGCGCCGAAACGTTCTCGATGGCGGCGGAGCCACCCTCGGCGGCGGCGGGGTCGAAGGACGAGGCGCGGACCGTCAGCACCTTTTTGGCGTCGGACGACTTGACGGTGGCCAGCGCGTTACCGGCATAAATGGGGCGCACGAAGGTATCGGCATCCACCACGCCGGAAATGTCCGAGATTACCTGCACGTCCAGCAGCGCGGCAACGCGGGGCAGGGTGTTTTTGCCCGCGGCGGTGGCGGCTTGCAGAATGTGGCTGTAATGCGGCGCCAAAGCCACCAGCAGCGCGGCGGTCGGCTCGGCCATTTCATGCGTCAGCGAGGCATCATCGGCCACCAGGACCTTGGACACACCGGCGATTTTGGCGGCGGCGGCGGGGGCATCGCCCACATTGCTACCCGCGATCAGCACATGCACATCCCCACCCAGTTTGGCGGCGGCGGCCACGGCCGAGCGGGCTGGCTGCTTGATGCCGGAGGCATCGAAATCGAGAACAACGAGAGAAGTCATGGCGTTAGATCACTTTCGCTTCGTTACGCAGTTTTTCGACGAGTGTGGCCACATCCGGCACTTTTATGCCAGCCTTGCGGCCGGGCGGCTCGGAAACACTGACCATGGTGAGGCGCGGGGTGACATCCACGCCCAGATCGGCGGGTTTGAGGATGTCGATCTGCTTCTTGCGCGCCTTCATGATGTTGGGGAGCGAGGCGTAGCGCGGCTCGTTCAGGCGGAGGTCGGCGGTGACCACGGCGGGGAGCGCCAGCTCCACCGTCTCCAGCCCGCCATCCACTTCGCGCGTTACGGTGGCCTTGCCATCGGCAATTTCCACCTTGGAGGCGAACGTGCCCTGCGGCCAGCCCAGCAGCGCCGCCAGCATCTGGCCGGTGGCGTTCATGTCGTCGTCAATGGCCTGCTTGCCCAGAATGACGAGTTCGGCGCCTTCCTTGGCCGCCAGCTCCTTCAGCAGCTTGGCCACGGCCAGCGGCTCCACGGCCACATCGGTTTCCACCAGCACGCCACGGTCGGCCCCCATGGCCAAAGCGGTGCGGATGGTCTCCTGCGCCTGGTTCACGCCGATGGAAACGGCCACGATCTCGGTGGCGATGCCTTTTTCCTTCAGGCGCACGGCTTCCTCGACGGCAATCTCGTCAAACGGGTTCATCGACATTTTCACGCCGGCGGTTTCAACCCCGGACTTGTCCGACTTCACCCGGACCTTCACGTTGTAATCGACAACGCGCTTAACGGCGACCAGAAGTTTCATCTCTATTCTCTACCTTATAGCTTATGCCCGAAAACTTAAGTGCGGCCTTGATATTGGATGTTGCTGCACATGCAAAGCCCACAGGGGCAATTAGCTGCCAGAACGGGCAAAGGCGTACAGCCGCGCTACCGCTTGTTCAATATCCGGCAAGGGCGCGCAATAGCTGAAACGCACGAATTGGCCGCCATGCGCCGCGTCGAAATCATGCCCGGGCGTGGCGGCGATATTTTGCGCCGCCAGGAGCCGGGCGCAGAAATCGGCGCTGTCGGGGCTGAAGGCGCTGACATCCACGTAGATGTAGAAAGCGCCATCAGGCGGCGGGAAGGTGGTGAAACCGGCTTGGCGCAGCCCCTGGATGAGAATTTCGCGCGCGGCGGCGTAGGTGGCGCGGTGGCCCTGCAGCTCCGCATGGCAGGACAGCGCCGCCTCAGCCGCGATTTGGCTGGGGTAGGGGGCTGAAATGAAAAGGTTTTGCGCCAGGCGCTCGATGGGCCGGATGAGGTCTTCCGGCATCACCATCCAGCCCACGCGCCAGCCCGTCATGGAGAAATATTTGGAGAACGAGTTGATGACGATGGCGCTGGAGGAGAATTGCGCGGCGCTGGCGGCGGGCTTGCCGTAGGTGAGGCCGTGGTAGATTTCGTCCGAAATGAGCCTGATGCCGCGTGTGTGGCAATACACCGCCAGTTCGCGCAGGGCCTC
>JAKBCD010000048.1:0-7184 GCA_021808205.1 Pseudomonadota bacterium
CCATAGGCGGCATAGCCGGCTTGAGCAGTGCGGTAGGATTGGTTCGGGTTGAAAGCCATGAGGTCTATTGCTCCTAGAACGATGCCTGGTTCAGGCACACCTTACATGATTCGTCGGATCGCGCAGTTTTTCAAGTGAAATAGGGGCAAAACGCCGCCCCCATTCCGCTACGAAGTGTAAATTATCCGGCGTTTCCGGTCAGCGCCGCCACCAGCCGGACTTTTTGGCTGCCGGGGTTTCGGCGGCGCCAACCAGAATGGGCTTCACCGCCGGTTCCGCAGCATCCGCCAGCACTACATCGCCAGCCGCCGCTTCCGCTAGCGCCGGGGTTTCTGCCGCCAGGGCGGGGGGCTCGGCTACAGGCGCGGCCGATTTTGTAGCTTTCGTGGCGGGCTTGCGTTTACGCGGCGCAGGTTTGGCCGGAGCGGCCTCCACCTCAGCCGTTGCCGGGCTTTCCGCCACGGCTTCTGTGGCGGCTGGCTCAGCCTCCTTGCGCTTGCGGGGCGCGCGGCGGCGTTTTGGCGCGGCGGGTTCCTCTGCGGCCACGGGGTCGGGTGCTGCCTCTTCGGCGGCAGCATCTCCCAACGCGGCTTCCAGCACCAGATCCAGCTCGGATGGCTGCTCTTCCGCGGTTTCGGTTTCCGCTTCCAGCCCTGTGTCCGCGGTAACCTGGCCATTCTCATTGCGGCGGCGGCCGCGGCGGCGGCGGCGGCGTTTACGCTCGCCACGCTCTTGCGCGGTTTCGCCGGTGGCGGCGCTTTCGGCCTCCTCGGCTTCTTCAACCTCCACCGGGGCGGCTTCAATCTGCCGTTCGGGGCGCACGGGCGCCGGGGCGGGGGGCTGGGCCGTCTGCGCCTTCAGTCTCTCAACCCGGAAATTGCCGCCGGCCAGGCTGGCATCCGGGTTAAAGATCACCCGCATGGCGTAGAGTGTCTCTATGTGCGCAAGGCGCTCGCGCTTATGGTTGAACAGATAGAACGCGATTTCCGGCGGCAGTGAGACCGCAATTTCCGCCGCCCGGAACTTTGCCCCTTCATCCTCGATGGCGCGCAGAATATGCAGCGCCGCACTTTCCGGGCTGCGTACATGACCCATGCCGGCGCAATGCGGGCATGTAATGAGTGACGCTTCAGCAAGGGAGGGCCGCAGCCGCTGGCGGGACATTTCCATAAGCCCGAAATGGCTGATGGAACCCACCTGGATGCGCGCGCGGTCGTGCTTCAGCGCGTCCTTCAGCTTGCGCTCAACCGCCGTATTGTTCCGGCGTGTCTCCATGTCGATGAAATCGATCACGATCAGCCCGGCCAGGTCGCGCATCCGCAACTGCTTGGCCACCTCTTCCGCGGCTTCCATGTTGGTCCGCAGCGCCGTGTCTTCGATGGAGCGCTCACGGGTGGAGCGGCCGGAATTCACGTCGATGGCGACCAGCGCTTCCGTCTGGTTGATGACGATGTACCCGCCGGAACGCAACTGCACCACCGGGTTCAGCATCGCGTCCAGCTGGGTTTCCACCTGGTATTTGGAGAACAGCGGCTGGCCGCCGGTCCATAGCTGCACCTTGCTGGCGTTGGCGGGCATCAGCATCCGCATGAAGTCCCGTGCCGCCTCGTGGCCTTCCTTGCCATCCACCAGAATGTCCTCGACATCCTTGGTGTAAACATCGCGGATGGCGCGCTTGATGAGGCTGGCTTCCTCATAGATCAGCGCCGGGGCGGCGGATTCCATGGTTTTATCGCGGATATCGTCCCACAACCGCAGCAGATATTCGCAGTCGCGCTTGATTTCCGGCTTAGGCCGGTTGGCCCCGGCGGTGCGCACGATGAGCCCCATGCCCTGGGGAATATCCAGCTCGGCCATCGTCTCTTTCAGGCGGCGGCGGTCTGTGTGCGAGGTGATCTTGCGTGAAACCCCGCCCCCGGTGGGGGAGTTGGGCATCAGCACCGAGAACCGCCCGGCCAGGGAGAGGTAAGTGGTGAGCGCGGCACCTTTATTGCCGCGTTCTTCCTTCACCACCTGCACCAGCATGATCTGGCGGCGGTGGATCACGTCCTGGATCTTGTAATTGCGCAGGAAACGCTGGCGCATACGCCGCTCGCGGGCCTCGGCGGCATCGTCGCCATCGCCGCCTATCTGCTCGGGGGGCGGGGCGTCGGTCTCCAGGCTCTCAACGCTGTCGGCCTCCCCGGCTTCGGCGGAGATTTCGGCTGGCATCGCCTCCTCTGCGGCGGAATCCGCCGGGGCTTCGGCGTCTGGGGCAATTTCAGGGGCGTTGGCGGGTTCACGGAGCGCCTCGGCAATCATCGCCGGCTCGTCCAGAGTTTCATCCGGCGGGGGGGCGGCGATGATCTCGATAGGCTTGATGCCCAGCGCCTGGGCGGTTTCAGCGTCGGGGTTGGCTTCTGCCTCGGCGTCGGCGCGGTTGGCCTCGGCTTCGGCCTCGGCGGCGGCCTCCGCCTGCATATCCAGCAGCTTCTGCCGGTCCGCAACCGGGATCTGGTAGTAATCCGGGTGAATTTCCCCAAAGGCCAGGAAGCCATGGCGGTTGCCGCCATATTCAACAAAGGCGGCCTGCAGGCTGGGCTCTACCCGGATAACCTTGGCTAGATAGATGTTGCCTTTAATCTGCTTGCGGCTGACGGTCTCGACGTCAAAATCCTCAAGGCGGTTACCATCCAGCACCACCACGCGGGTTTCTTCCGCATGGCTGGCATCGATCAGCATCTTTTTCGACATTAACGATAAAACTCCGGTGTGCGCCGGGCAGGGCGGCCCTTTCTGGGCGTCTCCGCGTCACGGGCGCATGATAAAGGTAAACAGAAGAGGAAGCGGCGCCGAACCGGGCTTTAGCCTTGAGAGACATAGTAATTTCAAAAGGCGGTGCGGTCATCGGGTCCGTGAACTTGCCAGCGTTGGGGCGCTGGCCGTGTAATATTTTTCTGTCTTTGGACACATCACATACCGCCGGCGGGTCAAGGCCGGGCGCGGCACCGCGCGTATCCTGAAACCGTAGATGACCCAAAAACCACGCTCCCGCAAGAGGGTTGTGGCTGCCTGCGTTTGCCGTCACAGTCCCACTGCTAGGCGTATGGGGGTAGCGGTGAGCAAAATCGGTTGTGTAGCGGTGGTGAAGAATGAGGCCCGCCACATCGCGGAATGGCTCGCCTGGCAGTTCACTCTAGGCTTCGATACAGTCTTTTTGCTGGATAACGGCTCCACGGACACCACAGCCGCCATCGCCGGTGGCTTTGCCCCGCAATACGATGTGCGGGTGATCGACTACCCGAGCAATGCGCGGGACTACCAGATGCGCGGCTATGAGATGCTCGCCCGCCAGATGGCGGATGAGTATGAATGGCTGGCGTTCTTCGACGCCGATGAGTTTCTGCGGCTGGATGACGACCTGACCCTGAAAGCCCTGCTCTCCCGCCGGCCGGAGGCCGCCATCGCCGTTCCCTGGGCCATCTTTGGCTCAAGCGGTCATGTAGATATTCCGCCTGGCCTGCTGGTGGAAAATTTCACGCGCCGTAGCCATTGGGATTTCCCGCCCAACGCGCATGTGAAATCGATCATCCGCCCGGAGTTGATGGAAGCGGCCCTCAACCCGCATGCTTTTCAGGTCCGCGGCGATTATGTGGATCTGCTTGGCAGGCCGGTGGTCTGGAGCAGTTCCGGCGTACGGGCGCGCCCTTCGGATTGCGCTGGCGGCGCACTCAACCATTATTTCGTCCGCTCCGCCGCACATTGGGCGGAAAAGCTCAAGCGTGGCTATCATGACCTCACCCGCAAGGCGGAAGAGTTCAAGGATTACGACCGCAACGAGGTCGAAGATAAGCGCCTTGCCGAGCAAGCTGGGCAAATCAGGGAAATCCTGTCGCGGATCAACCCGCCTTTGCACGAATTTGCGATTTGCGCCTGCGCCCGGTGGGAGACTCGCTATATTACCGAATGGCTAAGCTATTACCGCGAGATCGGTTTCAGCCATGTCTATCTTTACTGCAACGACGACGACCCGGGAGAGATGTACCAGCAGGTGTTGCCCTTCCTGCAAGGTGATGCCCCGTTCGTCACCTTCCATCATCACCCGCATCAGGGCCAGCAATTCGAGATGTATGCGCATTTCGTGCGCAACCATCTTGCAGAGACCGAATGGGCCTCGTTTTTCGACATCGATGAGTTTCTCCGCCTGCAGCCGGGAGAGACGATCGGCGGTTTCATGCAACGCTTCCCGCCGGATGTGGAAAGCGTGCTTTTCAATTGGTTCAATTTCGGCCCCAATGGGCACAAGACCCCGCCCGATGGCCCAGTGCTGGAGAATTTTACCCGGCGCGAAGAGAAGATTCACCCCTTCACCAAGTTCGTGACGCGCAGCGCCTCCATGGCTGGAATCCTCACGGTGCCGCAGCCGCGCGTGCACGGGTTCTGGCATACGGTCAGCGATAAATTCGATCATCAGGTGAAAACAGTAAATGTGCTGGGCGAAGATATGGCCGAGTATTACACCAGCTTTCCAGACCGTGCGGTCGAGACGCTGGCCGACCCGGCATATCGAGAGCGGCTGTTCGCGGTGGCGGGCATCCATCATTACGGCTTCCGGTCTGAACGTGCTTATGCCGAGCGTGCCGCGCGTGGGCTGGGTGGAGATTTTGGCGGGCAGATTTCCTGGAAGAAGATCGCTGAAGGGCCGAACTTCGCTGGGTTGCTCGCCGCCATGAACGCGGTGGAGGATACAAGCCTCGCGAATTTTTGGGCAGCGCGCCGCCAGCGTGCTTGGGGTCACAGCACGTCGGCGCCTCCGCGTGGAAAAACGTATTCCCCAGTCCACCGCCCGGCAGCTGGCCTGGTACGCGGCAGCAGGTGGAAATACCGGTTCGTGATCGCCGCCTGCGCCCGCTGGGAAGCGCCCTATGCCGCAGAATGGCTGGCCTATCACCGGGCTCTCGGGTTTGAGCATGTTTATCTTTATTGCAACGACGATGACCCGGCCGAGCTGTACGAGGCCGTTCTGCCCTTCACCCAGGGGCCGGACCCGTTTGTAACCTTCCGGCATTTCCCGGAACAGGGGATGCAGCGGAAGATGCTGCTGCATTTCTGCGCCCATAACGGTCAGGATTCGGAGTGGGTGAGTTTTCTAGATCTTGACGAGTTCTTGCGCTTACCCCCGGGCCAGACGTTGCCGGACTATATGCGCGGCTTCGAGGACAAGACCGACTGCCTGATGTTCAACTGGGTCTATTGCGGCCCCAACGGGCACAAGACGCCGCCGAAAAGCGTGCTGAAAGACCTAATCCGCCGCCAGGCCAGCGTGCATCCGTTCACCAAAATGGTTTTCCGCTCCTGGATACTCGGCCAGCCGGAATTGTTCAAAAACGTGCCGGATTGCAGCTTTCTGCATCGGCTGCACCAATATGTCGGCGCCGATATCCGCCCGATGAATACGCTGGGCGAAGATATGTCGGGTTATTACGACGGCACCCATTTCGGTGAACTTGCCGATGGCTGGGCGCGCGGCCGAAAGCCGCTGAACCGGATTTTCGAGTCCGGCGCGTTTATTCATCATTACGCTTTCCGCACCGAAGCAGCATTTACCGAGCGTGTGGCGCGCGGCCTGGGCGGAGATTTTCACGGGCAGGACCATTGGGGGCGCGTTGCCGAGAACGAAACTTTGCGCGCAGGCTTTACCGCGTCCATCAACGCCGTCGAAGATCTGACCCTCGCCGACACCTGGGGGCGGATGATCGCTGCTTCCAGACGGCTTGCGGTTGAACCGGTGTCCGATCCATCATCCCGGCAAGTGCTGCTTCCATCCCGTCCCGATAACATTAGCTTCGGCAAATCCGCCCTGCAAAGCTCGCATTGCCAATGGTCCTTCGCCCCCACGGCAGCGCAGGACGCCGCGCGCGCGGTGAACGGCATTATTGATGGCACCCGGAAATTCCACACGGATATCGAGGATAACCCCTGGTGGCAGGTCGATCTCGGCGGCATTGCCACCATCACGGAAGTCAATGTTCATAATACACAGGATTTTACCTGGAACCGGCTGACCGTGTTCAGCATCGGCGCGTCGATAGACGGTGAAAGCTGGGTCACCTTGGTCGAACATCACGGTGAACCGCCGCGGGAAGCGCCCTTCATCTGGGCCGGCCCTGGCACGGCCTGGGCACGCTTCGTGCGGGTTACGCTGCTTGGCCGGAACTTTCTGCATCTCGACCAGGTGGAGGTGTTCGGCCGTCTGTAACGGCCGGGATCATATATTACGTAAACCATGATCTGATTTTTCGTAATATTGCGCGGCTTTGAGCGTTTGCCGCTTGCGTTTTCTTCGCGTTTGCAGCAAAAATACGCGCGGGAAGGGTATGAGACGCTTAAGGAGTTGATCATGCCTGAGCCCAGGAGGTTCGTGGGCGGCCTGTCGGTCGCCGCCGTTCTGTGTGATTTCATTAACAATGAGGCTCTGCCGGGCACCGGGCTGGGGCAAGCTGCCTTCTGGGAAGGTTTCGCGGCATTGCTGCGCGATTTTACCCGCGCCAACGCGTTGCTTTTAGCCAAACGCGATGAACTCCAGAAGCAGCTGGATGGCTGGTACAAGGCGCATAAGGGCCAGCCTCATAACCAGAACGCCTATGAGGCCTTTCTGCGTGAGATCGGTTATTTGCAGCCCGACCCGGCGCCTTTCAGCGTTGATACCTCGAACGTGGATGACGAGATCGCCCTTATTCCCGGCCCGCAGCTGGTGGTGCCGCTTACCAACGCCCGCTACGCGCTGAACGCCGCCAATGCCCGCTGGGGCAGTCTGTACGACGCGCTCTACGGCACAGATGCTGTGCCGGAAACCGATGGCGCCGCACGCGGAGGCAGCTTCAACCCGGTGCGCGCCGATGCGGTGATCGCCCGCGCCCGTGCCTTTCTGGACGCCGCCTTCCCGTTGGAGGACGCCAGCCATGCCGATGCCCTGGGCTACGCGGTGGAGGCAGGCCGCCTGGTGGCGCAGATGCCCTCCGGCGATACGGGTTTGAAAAATCCCGCGCAGTTCGCGGGCTATCAGGGTTTTGCCGCCAGCCCCGGCGCCGTGCTGCTGAAAAACCACAATCTGCACGCCGAAATCGTCATCGACGCGGCCCACCCCATCGGCCGGCACGACACGGCGCATATCGCGGACATCATCCTGGAGTCCGCCATCACCA
>JAKBCD010000048.1:7194-8173 GCA_021808205.1 Pseudomonadota bacterium
CGCGGTGGATGCGCAGGACAAGCTGGTGATCTACCGCAACTGGCTGGGGCTGATGCAGGGCACGCTTTCCGCTTCGGTAGACAAAAACGGCAAAAGCTTCGAGCGCACGCTGAACCTGGCCCGTGACTATACCGCGCCGGATGGGTCGTCTTTCCGCCTGCCTGGGCGCTCCTTGCTGCTCGTCCGCAATGTCGGCAGCCATATGCTTACAGACATCATCACCCAGGACGGCGCGGAGGTGCCGGAGGCGGTGATCGATGCCGTGCTCACCTCACTCATCGCGCTGCATGACATGAAAGCCCGCCGCAACTCGCGCAAGGGTTCGGTCTATATCGTCAAGCCCAAGCTGCATGGGCCGGAGGAGGTAGCGAACGCGGCGGCCCTGTTCGGCGCGGTGGAGGAACTTCTGAACCTTCCCGCCAATACGCTGAAAATGGGCATCATGGACGAAGAGCGCCGCACCAGCGCGAATTTAAAAGCCTGTATCCATGCGGCCAAGTCCCGCGTGGTGTTCATTAACACCGGCTTTCTGGACCGCACTGGCGACGAAATCCACACCTCCATGGAGGCAGGCGTTTTCCTGCGCAAGAACGACATCAAAACCCGGCCCTGGATCAAATCCTATGAGGACCGGAACGTGGATTTTGGGCTGGAATGCGGGCTGCAAGGTAGGGCGCAGATTGGCAAGGGCATGTGGACGGCGCCAGACCAGATGGCGGCGATGCTGGAGCAGAAACTTGCCCACCCCAAGGCCGGCGCCAACACCGCCTGGGTACCCAGCCCCACGGCCGCCACGCTGCACGCGCTGCATTACCATCAGGTGGACGTGTTTGCCCGGCAGAACGAGCTGAAGAACCGCCCCGCCGCCAAGCTATCTGACCTTCTCACCGTGCCGTTGGCCCAGGGCGTGAGCTGGACGCCGGAGGAAGTCCAGCAGGAGCTGGATAACAACTGCCAGAGCCTGCTGGGCTATGTGGTG
>JAKBCD010000049.1 GCA_021808205.1 Pseudomonadota bacterium
AACCGAATAGGGGCGGCCGGCGCCATGGGCAACCATGGGCGCGAAGCGATTTCCGGCTTGCCGCCCGGGTTGGTTGCTAGAGGCGGGTGGCAACATCCGTCCCAGAGGAATGGCCGTCCAGCGCCCACTTGCGGGTGTGGACAGAACCCGGCTTACAGGCCGTCTGGATCGTTGTTTCATTTTTGTAATAACAATAGAACTTTTGATGAACGTATAAGGAAAATTCCACGAAACTGTGAAAGTTGAAGGGATTTTTCAAAGGCAAAATCCGTCGATTGTTTTTGACGGAACGGATGGGTGCGTGATAGTGGAGTTAAAACCCATATTTTCCCATAAAGTGGTGAATTTTGGTGTAGGTGAAAGGGTCACGGCCTGGGCGATGAAGCAGTTCTTTGGCAGCCACGAGAACAAACGCGACGCGAAGGGGCGGGTATCCGTGCCGGCGTCGTTTCGGGCTGCCTGGAAGGAGCATTCAGAGGTCACGCTGATCCTGCGCCCCTCTTTCATTGAAGGTTGCGTCGAGGCCTGGCCGCTGCCGAGTTACGAGCGCTTTCAGACCAAAGTGGACGCGATGCAGGCAATGAGCCGCGAGCAGGTGGGGCTGCAGACGCAGGTTTATTCCGACGCTGAAGAGGTGGAACTGGACGCTCAGGGGCGCATCCTCATCACCGGCTATCTGGCGCAAATTGCTGGTTTGTCCGACGCGGTGTTTTTCATGGGCCGTGGTGATCATTTTTTGATCTGGGAACCGGTGGCTGGCAAGGCATTCCGCGACGCCTCGCGGGCCATGGCGCCCAAGCTTCGCTTCGGAGCGCCAGCATGACGGCATATTCACATGTTTCTGTGTTGCGTGAAGAAGCGGTTGAGGCGTTGCAGCCGGTTGATGGCGGTGTGTATCTGGACGGCACATTTGGTGGTGGCGGCTATTCGCGGGCCATTCTAGAGCGGGCGGCCTGCCGCCTTTACGCAATAGACCGTGACCCGGATGCGGTGGCCAGAGGGGGGGTGCTGAGTACAGCATATCCTGAAAAATTTGAGATCATGGCCGGCCGGATTTGCGAACTTGGCGACATGCTGGGGGCGCGCCGCGTTGCTGCACTGGATGGTGCGGTGTTTGATCTGGGACTTTCTTCCTATCAGATTGACGATCCTTCGCGCGGGTTTTCATTCCGCATGGATGGGCCGTTGGACATGCGAATGGGTTGCGAAGGTCGCGATGCCGCAACAATTGTAAATCTTTGCCCCGAATCCGAGCTTGCCGATATTTTGTTCAAATATGGAGACGAGAAAGCCGCGCGGCGGGTTGCACGGGTAATTGTCGAGCGGCGCAAAGTACAGAAATTTGCGACCACGGCGGATCTGGCGGGCGTGATACGGAGTGTTGTGAGACCGGATAAATCAGGCATCGACCCGGCGACCAGAAGTTTTCAGGCGTTGCGGATCGCCGTGAATGAGGAGTTGAGCGATATCGAGGCGGCTCTGGAGCAGGCTGCCGCGCTGTTGAAGCCGGGTGGCAGGCTTGTTGTCGTTAGCTTTCACTCGCTGGAAGATAGGATTGTGAAGCATTTCTTTGCTGAGCAAGCCGGCCGTATGCCGATGGCTTCGCGGCATGACCCGGCGGGGCTGGCGCCGGCTTCTGCGCCGATGTTCAGGCTGGTACAGAAATCGCCTGTGCTGCCCAGCCGGGCTGAAATCCACGCCAATCCGCGCGCGCGCAGCGCCAAGCTCCGTGCTCTCGAAAGGCTTGCCGCATGATCGTCAGGCCGTTCACCTTCCTCACCGGGCTGCTTTTTGCTCTCTCTGGCGCGTATCTGTTTGTGGTCAAGCATCAGAGTCAGGCTTTGGAAAGCCAGCTGGAGCAGTCTGCAGCGCAAACGCGCCAAGACGAGGAGGCTGTCCGCGTTCTGAGGGCGCAATGGGCGCTGGAGGCTGATCCATCGCGGATTGCGGCGCTGGCGGCACAATTCACCGGGCTTCAACCAATGAAGCCTGACCAGTTAGTCACCATGGCTTCGTTAGCGGACGATCTGCCCGCACCGGGCAGCCCGGCGCCGTTCAGCAATCCGCAAGATGAAATGCCAAGCCTCCCTGGGGCGGGCGTTGTGGCGCCCTCGCCGGCAGGCCCGCCGATTGAAGTGAATGGGCACATCGCCGCCGCACAATCCGCCGCGACAAATTTTGTAGCGTCTCGACAAACGGCTCATCCAGCGCAGCTTGCGGATAATGCGCTACCCGCGGCATTCCCCAGCCTGCCGAAGCCGCCGCCCGCACGCCCGCTTTTGGTTGCGCAGCGTGTGGCGGTACATGAGATAGCCGAAGCAAAATCGCACAAAAATTTTGCAGGTCAGCTGCATCCCACGCAGCCTCGTTCGGCAATCTATGAGGCCTCGGTCAGTGCGGCTATTTCCGCCCCGCCGATTCCTGACCCGGCAAGGCACGCCCCGATGGGCGCGCAGGTTGTGCGTATCCGCGCGACGGTACCGCCAGTGCCAGAAGCACCATTTGCCCCGCCGCTGGGTGGCGGCTCTCTTCTCGGGATGGCGCAGACCGGGAGTCAAAATTGACTCTGAATCTGCGGCCTGGTGACGAGCCTTCTTCCCGGAAGAAGGCCCGGACCAAGGGTCGTGGCGCTGAACCGGCCATGGAGACGGTGCGAATCACGAGCCCCGACCTGGATCAGCGGGCAGCGCTGGAGCGCGCGCGCGGACGGGTGGTTATCGGCGCTTTCCTATTTATAGGCTTGTTCGGCGTTCTGACATTGAAGCTCATCTGGGCGACTGTTGTGGCTCCAATTTATCCAAGCCCCGCACAGATCGCGGCCATGACGCCCGCATTGAGTGTTGCCCTGCCGCCGCCGGGGCGAGCGGATATCACGGACCGTAACGGCACCACTCTCGCTGTATCTCTGCCGGGCGCTTCACTTTATGCAAACCCCCAGCAAGTACCAGACCCGCAGGCTGCCGCGACTATGCTAGCCAATGCGTTGCCCGGTGCCAACCCGGCATGGCTGGCACATGCGATGGGTGCTGGCGTGACCCCGGATAAGCGCAAGGAGTTTGTCTATCTTGATCGCCGTCTGACCCCGCAGGAAGAGTTGGCGGTCAATTCGCTTGGCATTCCTGGTGTCTATTTCGAGAACCGTGAGGAGCGCCACTATCCGGATGGTAATTTGGCGGCACATATTCTGGGTGGCGTGAATATCGACTCCACCGGGTTGGCTGGTGTTGAAAAATATTTCAACAAACGCCTGACAACAAACCCCCAACCGCTGCAGCTTTCAATCGACGCTGGCATTCAGAGCATTGTTCACGACGAACTGGCCTCGACGGTGAGCGAGTTCAAGGCGCCGGGCGCATGTGCGATCGTGATGAACGTTCATACCGGAGAGGTCCTGGCGATGGTCAGCCTGCCGGATTACGATGTGAACGACTACAGAGATGCAACGCACAACCAGCAATTCGACCGCTGTGTGAGCGGGCTTTACGAACCGGGCTCGGTATTCAAGCTACAAACCATTTCGATGGCGTTGGATAGCGGCATGATCCACTGGTGGGATTATTTCGACACGACGCATCCGCTGCGTGTCGGGCGCTTCGAGATCACCGATTTCGAGCCGGTACATACCTGGATGGCGGTGCCTCAGATTCTGAACGTATCATCCAATATTGGCGCTTCACGTATCGCGACTATTCTGGGACCGAAAATTGAGCAGGCCTGGTATGAGAAGCAAGGTTTTTTCAAACCTCTGAACGTTCAGCTTCCAGGGCCGCCTATGCCGCTTTTTCCATCGAAAAGCGATTGGGGGCTGGCGGCGACCATGACGGCTTCCTTCGGTGCCGGCATCGCGATTTCGCCATTGCAGTTGGTTACCGCCACCATACCGATTTTGAATGGCGGCGTGCGCTATCCGGCGACATTGTTGAAAGTCGACCCGGACGGGCCACAGCCGCAGGGCGTCAGGATTATGAAGGAGACGACATCCGACATCATGCGCAAGCTGATGACGAATGTGGTGCTCTTCGGCACCGGGCAGTACGCGGCGGTGCCGGGTTATGTGGTTGGCGGTAAGACCGGAACGGCGCAGGTGGTGGGGCCAAACGGCCGCTATCGGCTGCATACTAATAATGCCTCGTTCATGGCGGCATTTCCCATGCAAAACCCGCAATACGTGGTTTACGTGCTGGTGATGCAGCCGAAGGCGGATGCAACGACCCATGGCTTTACCACCGGTGGTTATATCGCGGCGCCAACGGTGTCCCGGATCATCGCGCGCATGGGGCCGATGCTGGGCATCATGCCGTCTTCCGGCGACGAACTGGCGCAGTTGGACGCCCAACTCACTGTGCCGCTGTCTCCGGCGCCACCGCCAGGGCAGCACGCGCTTGGGCCGGATGATCCGTTGCCGCCTGGTGCCAATGCATTCGCGTACGAGCTGATGGGAAAGAAACCACCCGTCGCCGCGGCGCAGATGCGGCTCAACCATGGCGTGGACATTCAACCCGCCGCCTCCAAGGGCCGCAAAGCATTACACGATGGCATCATGGCACCGGTTTCCCCGATGATGGGCAGCCACATGACGGCGCGGGATGTTGGCGATGAGCAAGGCTGAAATGCAGGGCGTGGTTGGCATTACCGCGGACAGCCGGGCGGTTCGGCCGGGCTATCTCTTCGCCGCTCTGCCGGGCGTTAAGGCTGATGGCCGGCAGTTTATCGGCGAGGCCGTCGCCAGGGGCGCAATCGCCGTGCTGGCCCCGGAGGGTACAGCCTGGCCGCCGGGTGTGCCACCACGCCGGTTGATCACGGCGCCAGATGCGCGGGTAAAGCTGGCGGAGCTGGCGGTGGAGTTCTTCGGCCGCTTGCCGGACCGGCTAGTGGCGGTGACGGGCACCAACGGCAAGACCAGCACGGTGGATTTCCTGCGGCAGATATTAACGTTGGCGGGCCGCCCGGCGGCATCCATCGGCACGCTGGGGGTAATTGCGCCGGGGAATGAACCTTCCGGCAGCCTGACCACGCCGGACCCGGTGACATTGGCGCAAACCCTGGCCGGGCTGGCCAAGGAGGGGGTGAATGATGTGGCGATGGAAGCCTCCAGCCACGGGCTGGACCAGCACCGGCTGGATGGCCTGCGCTTTGCTGCCGCCGGTTTTACCAACCTCACGCGCGACCATCTGGATTATCACGGCTCCATGCAAGCCTATGGCGCCGCCAAATTGCGCTTGTTCGAGGCGCTGCTGAAGCGCGGCGGCGCGGCGCGGGCGATGGCGGATATCAACCCGGCCATTCTGCAGCGCTTGCGTGAGATGGCGGCGGCCCATGGGCAGAATTTTGAAACCGTTTCCGTGGAACATGTGCGCCCCCGGCCAGATGGGCAGTTGTTGCAGGTGCAGGGGATTACGGTGGAGCTGCATCTGCCAGGGCGTTTCCAGGCGGATAACGCGGCGCTGGCGGCAAGCTTGGCCGAGGCCGTGGGGGTGGCGGATGCACTCTCCTACCTGCCACATCTGCGGGGCGTGCGCGGGCGGCTGGAGCGCGCCTTGGTTCTGCCCAACGGTGCCACCGCCTATGTGGATTACGCTCATACCCCCGATGCCATTGCCCGTGTGCTCTCAGCCTTGCGCCCACACGCCACCGGGCGGTTGCATATTGTCTTTGGCGCCGGCGGCGACCGCGATGCCGGCAAGCGCCCGCTGATGGGGGCAGAAGCCGCCAAGGGTGCTGATGTGGCGATTGTGACCGACGACAACCCGCGCAGCGAGGTTCCGGCCTTGATCCGCCAGGCTATTCTGGCCACCTGCCCCGGCGCCACGGAAATCGGCGACCGCCGCGCTGCTATTGCCGCCGCTCTGGAGGGATTGCGCGGGGGCGATGTGCTGGTGGTGGCGGGCAAGGGGCATGAGCAGGGGCAGATTGTGCAGGCAGAGATGATCCCGTTTGATGATGCCGCGGTTATTCGTGAGTTGGGAGGCGCTTCGTGAGCGTGCTCTGGACAGGCGATGAGCTGAAAGCCTTATTCGGCACGGGGCAGGGTTGGGATATTTCCGGCCTTTCCATAGATACGCGCACACTTCAGCCCGGCGATTTGTTTGTAGCGCTGCAAGGCGAACGCGATGGGCATGATTTTGTCGAGGCGGCGTTTTCCAAAGGCGCGGCGGCGGCACTTGTCTCGCGCCCGGTGGCTGGCAACAGCTTTTTGGTGCCCAATACGCTGAAAGCGCTGGAGGTTTTGGCGCAGGCGGCGCGGGCGCGCTCTGGCGCCAAGGCCTTGGCGGTGACGGGATCTGTTGGCAAAACCACAGTGAAGGAGATGCTTCGCCGCACCCTTTCGGCCTTTGGCAAGGTGCATGCGGCGGAAGCCAGCTTCAACAATCATATCGGTGTGCCGTTGACCCTGGCGCGGATGCCGCGAGAGGTTGATTTTGGCGTGTTCGAGATCGGCATGAACCATCCGGGCGAGATCGCGCCATTGGCAGCGTTAGTGCAGCCGGATATCGCGATCATCACATGTGTCGACCGCGCGCATCTCGGGCTGATGGGCTCGGAAATGGCCATCGCGAAAGAAAAAGCCAGCATCTATGCAGCGTTGGTGCCTGGGGGCAAAGCAATCATCCCTGGCGAGACGGCCTACCTACAAGTGTTGCGCGAGGCGGTGCCTGCGGGCCGCTACGCGCTTCTGTTCAATGGCCCCGAGGCGCGGTTGCTGGATGTGCTGAGCGGCCCAGAAAATGTCGAAATCGCGGCACAAATTTTTGATTATAAAATATATTTTCGCTTAAGTGCCCCTGGGCGGCACATGGCCAGCAACGCCCTGGCGGTGCTTACCGCCGCCGCCGGGTTGGGGCTGGATGTTGAAAAGGCCGCCGTGGCACTGAACGGATTTTCCCCTTATGCCGGGCGCGGCGCCCGGCGGCGCCTGGCGTTGCCCGGCGGCGGCACCGCCTTGTTGCTGGACGAGAGCTACAACGCCTCTGGCGCTTCCATGCGCGCGGCTTTTTCAGTGTTGAAATTGCAGCCCGGCCGCCATGTGGCGGTGCTGGGTGACATGCTGGAATTGGGTGAGTACAGCAATGCCGAACATTTGGCCCTTGCCCCCGCGTTGCGGGATGCTGCGGATGTGGTTTTCACCACTGGGCCTGGCTGCGGCGCTTTGTTCGACTCGCTGCCTCAGGCCATGCAGGGCGCGCATGCACCGGATGCGGCGGCTCTTGCACCCATGGTCAAAGCCGCGCTGCGCGATGGTGATGCCGTGTTGGTGAAGGGCAGCTACGGCAGCCGGATGCGCGATGTGATTACTGCCCTGGAAAGTGTCGGCTGATGTTTTACTGGCTCCTGCTCCCGCTTACCGGGTATGTCCATTTTTTTAACCTGTTTCGGTATATCAGTTTCAGAGCGGGCGGCGCATGTCTAACGGCGCTGGTCATTAGCTTCTGGGTGGGTCCCAAGCTTATTCGCAAGCTGCGGGCTATGCAGCGTCATGGCCAGCCTATCCGCACAGACGGGCCGGAGCGGCATCTTCTGGAAAAAAAAGGCACGCCCACCATGGGCGGCACGTTGATCCTGCTGGCCTTGAGTGCTTCCACCTTGCTTTGGGCCGATCTGTCCAACGGCTATGTGTGGGCGACGCTGCTTTTAACCCTTGGCTACGGTGCGATTGGTTTTGCGGATGACTTCCTGAAGCTGACCAGGCGCAATACCAAGGGTATTTCCGGTCGCATCAGGCTTTTGGGCGAGGCGGCGATCGGGCTTATTGCGGCACTCTGGATGGTGCATCTGATGCCCCCCGCGATTGCCGAATCAGTCGCTGTGCCCTTTTTCAAGAATCTGCTGATCCCTCTGGGCTTTCTATTTCCGGTGTTTGCTCTGCTGGTGATGATGGGGTCGGCCAATGCGGTGAACTTCACCGACGGACTCGACGGGCTTGCCACCGTGCCAACAATGATCGCGGCGGCGGTGTTCGGGCTGATCGCCTATCTGGTCGGCAACCATATCTTCGCGGGCTATCTTGAAATTCATTTTGTCCCCGGCGTGGGTGAGCTCACGGTGTTTTTGTCGGCGTTGATCGGGGCGGGGATGGGATTTCTCTGGTTCAATGCGCCGCCGGCGGCCGTGTTTATGGGCGA
>JAKBCD010000050.1 GCA_021808205.1 Pseudomonadota bacterium
CAGCGTCACATGCTGGTAAAGTCGTACATTCTCGCCGAGGATTGCGGTCTGGCCGATAACAACGCCAACACCGTGGTCGATGAAGAAATGCGGGCCGATCTGCGCGTCAGGGTGAATGTCGATGGCTGTTTCCGTTTGCGAAATACTGGCCAGCATTCGCGGAATCAGAGGTGCCCCGAGTTTTGAGAGCGCATGCGCGATGCGATAATGAATTACCGCCCGCATACCAGGGTAGCAGAGCAGCACCTCGGCCAATGAGGCCGCAGCGGGGTCGCCACGATAGGCGGCCTTAAGGTCGCTCACCAGCGCGGTGCGCAGGGCGGGCAATTGCGCCGCGAAGTCCCGCACAATGTCGCACGCGGCGCAGTCGGCTTGCTCGAAACGGTTTTTATGTTCAGGCGCCAGCAGCAGCAATCCCCGGCGCACCTGTTCGGTCAGCGCGCCCAGGGTACGGCTGAGCGTATGGCCGACGTAATAATCGATTGTCTCATCGGTCAGGTTCGAGCAGCCGTAATGGCTGGGAAACAGGGCGGCGAGCAGCCCATCGCGGATCTGCATCAGTGTCGCGCGGCAGGGCAGTTCGCGCACATCGCCCTGGTGGCGGATTTTATGCGTTACCTCGCGGGAATGGCGCAGCCCGGCCACAATGGCATCCAGGTTCGAAACGCTGGTTTGCCCGCTGGCGGAGATTTCGGGAGTCTGGTCGTTGATACCCATGGCCTGAACCAGTCTGATGAATGTTCGCCAGCAGGCTAGAGCAAGCGCGCCGCCGCTGCAAACACGTTGTTTGCGGATTGGCCGGTTGGAAAGAAAACGAGAATGGCCTCTGCGCTCTACGGACGGTGGAAGAATTTAATGCGCCGGCGAAGGCGGGGAGCAAAACCGTCTAGAATTTTTCTTCTCCAAGCCGCTATGCTAAAAAATTCCCTCTTGAGCCGGTGCGCTGTGCCGGAGAAGAGAATTTTCGCGCCGGGCGCAGGGATTAAGTGGAAGAGCCGGATATGACATTGCAAGTGATCACTGGAAACCGGCTTAGGGACGGTATCTCTGTATGGTTCGCCGGGAGCGGCGGCTGGGCCGAGCATGTGGACCAGGCGGTGGCGTATGACGAGGCCGGGCTGGCAGCGGCATTGGTGCAGGCCAACCCGGCGGATGCCGAACTGCATGTGGTGGATATCCGTGCCGTTGAGGTAACGCGCGAGGACGGCAAGCTGTTTCCCGTGGCGCACCGCGAGCAGATTCGCGCACGCGGCCCCTCCGTACGGGCGGATCTTCCGGCCGGCGTGTGGCGGGACGGTATGGCCCCCTTGCCGCCGCTGCCCTCGGCCAGTTCTTCCTCGCCTTTCGCGGGCATCTACCGTTACGACGAGTACGACCGCGACTTCCTGCGCCAGCGCGCCGCGGTATTTGGCGAGCAGGTGGAACGCCGCCGCAAGGGCGAGCTATCGGAAGAGGAATTCAAGCCGCTGCGGCTGATGAATGGCCTGTACCTGCAATTGCACGCCTATATGCTGCGCATCGCTATTCCGTACGGCGTGCTCAGCGCCACGCAGCTGCGCCAGCTCGCCTATGTGGCGCGGCATTACGACCGCGGCTACGGCCATTTCACCACGCGCCAGAATATCCAGTTCAACTGGCTGCGGCTGGAGGATGCGCCCGCGGCCTTGGCGGCGCTGGCCGAGGCGGATATTCACGGTATCCAGACCAGCGGCAATTGCATCCGCAACATCACCACGGACGAGTTTGCCGGGGCGGCGGCGGATGAGATTGTGGACCCGCGGCTTTATGCGGAAATCATCCGCCAATGGTCCACGGACCATCCCGAATTCACCTATCTGCCGCGCAAGTTCAAAATCGCCATCGTTGGCGCCGGGCACGATCGCGCGGCGGTGCGGGTGCATGACATCGGCATCGAGGCTTACCGCAACGAGGCGGGCGCACCGGTGTTCCGCGTGTTCGCGGGCGGCGGGCTGGGCCGTACCCCTTACGTGGCGGTGAAGCTGCGCGAGGATCTGCCGGTGCCAGAATTGCTGCGCTATTGTGAGGCGATTTTGCGCGTTTATAACGCCCTGGGCCGGCGCGACAACATGTACAAGGCCCGGATAAAAATCCTGATCCGCGAGATGAAGCCGGAAGCCTTCATCAAGATGGTGGAGGACGAATATGCGAGCCTGCCCGCCGGTTACTGCCTGCTGACCGATGAAATGGTGCGGGCGGTGGCCGCGCGCTTCCCGGTGCCAGAATTCCCGCGCCAGGACACAGGGGTTCTGAAAGCCGCAATGCTGGATGACCGCGCCCTTTCCCGCTGGGTGAAGCAGAACACGCATCCGCACAAGCAACCCGGCTATATCTCTGCCGTCATTTCCCTGAAGCCGGTGGGCGGCATCGCCGGAGATGCCAGTGCGGACGAGATGGATGTGGTGGCAGACCTTGCGGATAAATATTCGCTTGGTGAAATCCGCGTCAGCCACGTGCAAAACCTGGTGCTGCCGCATGTGGCCAAGGATGATCTGCCCGCCTTGTTCAGGGATCTGGTGAAGGCTGGCCTCGCCACGGATAATATCGGCCTGGTTACGGATATCATCGCCTGCCCCGGTATGGATTATTGCGCCCTGGCCACGGCGCGTTCCATCCCCCTGGCACAGCGCATTGCCGAGCGGCTGGCGCCGCGCGAGCATGAGATCGGCACGCTGCACGTGAATATCTCAGGCTGCATCAATGCCTGCGGGCATCATCATGTCGGCCATATTGGGCTGCTCGGCGTCGATAAGAACGGCGAGGAGGTCTATCAGATCACCCTTGGCGGTGCCGCGGACGAAAAGGCCGCCATCGGCAAGATCATCGGCCCGGCGGTGCCCACGGCAAAGGTGCCGGACGCCATCGAGGCGCTGATGGAGGCCTACCTGAAGCTGCGCGAGACGGGCGAGCGTTTCATCGACACTTACCGGCGCCTGGGCGCTGAACCGTTCAAAGAGGCCATTTATGCCACTCATTAACACAAAGGCGGAAGAAATTTTCGCCGCGGCACCTGATGCGGTTCTGGTGCCCGGCGCCGGGTTGGACGAGGTTTTGCCGCATTTGGCCGAATTTGCCGTGATAGCGGTGGAATTTCCAAAATTCCGTGACGGGCGGGGGTTTACCACCGCCCGAGCCCTGCGGGAGCGGCACGGCTATAAGGGCGACTTGCGCGCTACCGGGCATTTTCTGCCGGACCAGTTCGCCTTTTTGATCGCCTGCGGGTTCACGAGCTTTGTTACGCCGCCAGAGCATACGCCAGCACAATTTGCCGCTGCCCTGGCCAAGCCGCATCAGCCAGGGCAACTGCTGCGCCGCTCTCTCTCGCGCGCATTGGAAGTGGGCTGAGCCATGCCCTTGTGCTGGATGCATATCAGCGCGACATAACGGAAAACGCCAGGAGATAAACATGCCGGTCAGCTCCGTTCTGGATACCATTGGCAACACGCCGCATATCCGTCTCTCCCGCTTGTTTCCTGAAGCCAATGTCTGGGTGAAGTCTGAGCGCGGCAACCCTGGCGGCTCGATCAAGGATCGCATCGCGCTTGCGATGATCGAGGCGGCGGAGCGGGACGGGCTGCTGAAGCCGGGCGGACTGATCATCGAGCCTACCTCCGGTAATACGGGCGTTGGTTTGGCGCTGGTGGCGGCGGTGAAGGGCTATAAGCTGATCCTGGTGATGCCGGAAAGCATGTCTCTGGAACGCCGCCGGCTGATGCAGGCTTACGGTGCCAGCTTCGACCTCACGCCCCGCGAGAAGGGCATGAAAGGCGCCATCGCCCGAGCGATGGAATTGCAGGAGCAAAATCCAGGCGCTTTTATTCCACAGCAATTTGAAAATCCGGCGAATATCGATGTCCATGCCCGCACCACGGCGCAGGAGATTCTGGCAGATTTTCCGGACGGCCTGGATGTGATCATCTCCGGCGTTGGCACCGGCGGCCACATCACCGCCTGCGCGGAAGTTTTGAAGAAGCACTGGCCTAATTTGCGGGTTTTCGCGGTGGAGCCGGCTGCCTCGCCCGTGCTCTCCGGCGGCTCTCCTGCGCCGCATCCCATCCAGGGCATTGGCGCCGGGTTTGTGCCGGATAATTTTCACCCCGCGGCGATCGACGGCATTATCACCGTGGAAGGTGACGCCGCCAAGGGTTACGCCCGGCGCTCCGCTGCCCAGGAGGGGCTGCTGGTTGGGATTTCCTCCGGCGCCACGCTGGCGGCCATCGCCAAAAAGCTGCCGGAACTGCCCGCCGGGGCGCGTATTCTTGGCTTCAACTACGATACCGGCGAACGGTACCTTTCGGTGCAGGACTTCCTGCCGGGTTGATCTTCATCAAGGCGGTGCCGGTGGCGCGGTGGCATGGTTACGGCCATGACCGACGCCGACCTCATTACCCGCTACGGCGGCCGCCTGCCGCGCTACACCAGCTACCCGACCGCGCCGCATTTTCATGAGGGCGTGGGGGCTGGCGAATATGCCGCTTGGCTGGCCGCGCTGCCGCCTGATGCGGAGATTTCGCTTTATCTGCATGTGCCGTTTTGCGACCGGCTTTGCCTTTATTGCGGCTGCCATACCAGTGTTGCGCGGCAAGAGCGGCCGAAGCGTGCCTATGCCAGGGCTCTGGCGCGGGAGATTGGGCTGGTAGCTGAGGCGATGGGCCGGCGTGCGCGGGTGAGCCAGGTGCATTGGGGTGGCGGCACCCCCACCGCTTTGCCAGATGGCTGCCTGGCCGGGCTGATGGATATTATCCATGCCCGGTTTGCCGTGGCGGCGGATGCTGAGATTGCCATTGAGCTTGACCCCGCCGCGCTGCCTCCCGCAAAGCTGGCCGCCCTGGCGGAGATTGGCCTCACCCGCGCCAGCCTAGGGGTGCAGGATTTTGACGAAACGGTACAGAAAGCCATCGGCCGGATGCAGAGCTTTGAAGAAACGCGTGCTGCCGCCGAGGGGCTGCGGCGGCTGGGGGTAAGCTCCCTCAATCTCGACCTCATCTATGGCCTGCCGTATCAGACGGAGGAGAGCGTCGCCCGCACCGCCCGGCTGGCGCTGGAACTGGCGCCAGACCGCGCCGCCGTGTTTGGTTATGCCCATGTGCCATGGATGAAGAAGCATCAGGCGCTGCTGCCCGAGGCGGCTTTGCCAGAGGCGCCGCAGCGCCTGCGGCAGGAGGCCGCGATCCGCGCCGTGTTGGAGCGGGAAGGTGGCATGGTACCAGTGGGGCTGGACCATTACGCTCTGCCGGGTGACCCGATGACGCAGGCGGTGAAGGTCGGGGCATTGCAGCGCGGTTTCCAGGGATACACGACGGATAGGGCCCCTGTGTTGATTGGGCTTGGTGCCAGTGCCATTGGAACCATGCCGCAGGGCTATGTGCAGAACCAGCCTGGTATTCCCGCTTATGAAGCCAGCATTGCCCAGGGCCGCCTGCCGGTGACGCGGGGGCTGGAGCTGAGTGGCGAAGACCGGCTGCGCCGTGCTGTGATCGAGCGGATCATGTGCGGCCTTACGGTGGATTTGCCAGCCATGGCGTCAGCTTTTGGTGCCCCCCAAGAGGCGCTGTTAGCGGGCACGGCGCAGCTTCGTGGCTTTCTGGCCGATGGGCTGGTGGAATGGGACGGTGCGCGGCTGAGCATAACCCCGCGCGGCCGCCCGTTCATGCGCAATGTTGCGGCGTTGTTCGATGTGTATCTGGACCGCCCTTCCACGCAGCCGCGCCATGCCCATGCTGTTTGAGGCTGGTGGCGTTACGCGGCCACCTGCCGGCGGTGTGTTAGCGCCACATTTACCAGCGCCAGTGCAATGCCACCCATGAAGATGAAGGTGGAAAGCACGAAAACCTGCGGCGGCATGCCAACTTTCACGGCGCCATAAACCCAGAGCGGGAAGGTGAGCGTTTGCCCGGCGACGAAGGAGGTAATGATCAGATCGTCGATCGAGAGCAGGAAGCAGAGCATACAGGCGCCGATGATGCCGGGCAGGATGAGCGGGAAGGTCACGGTCCAGAACGCCACCCAGGGTGTGGCGCCAAGGTCCGCTGCGGCGCGGTCCAGCGCACGGTCGAGCCCGGAAACGCGGGCGCGGATCACCACCACCGCGAAGGCAAGATTGAAGGCCACGTGCGCGATGAAGATTGTCAGGAGCCCGCGCGGCAGGTTCAAGGCCAGAAACAGCGAGAGCAGCGAGGCACCGACCACCACGGCTGGTGCCGCGATATCCGCGAAGATCACGAGATCCGTGGTGCTTTTGCCCCAGTACCGGTACCGTGCCAGCGCCAATGCCAGCGGCGTGCCGAGGATGGCGGAAATAATGGCGCTGCCCACCGCCACTTCCAGTGAATGGAAGAGTGCACCGGTCAAATGCCGAATTCCGAAAGCGTCCCGGTAATTGGCAAAGGTGAAGTGCAGCCAGTTGAGCGCGATGCGCCCCTCCGGGGCGTAGTTGAAGCTGAACACCACCATCACGCCGATGGGCAGCATGGTGTAGATGATCATCGCCCAGGTGAAGCAGGCGAGAATCCGCTCGCCCAGGCGGCTGGGTTTAAAGGCGGAAGGCATGGGTGAAGTTGTGCCGCTCATGCCGCATACTCCTGAATGGCTTCGGTGCCGAACGCCTTGGAGTAAAGCAGAATGGCGATCATCAGCATCAGCATCAATATTGAGGAGAGTGCCGCAGCCATCGGGTAATCCTGGTTCTCAAAAAACGAATCCTGGATGATGTTGCCGATCATGTAGGTGCCAGGCCCGCCGAGCAGTGCGGCGTTCACGAAATCACCCACATTCGTTACGAACACCAGCAGGAAGCCCGCGAACACGCCCGGGGCTGAGAGCGGCAGAATGATCTTCATGAAGGCGGTGGCCGGGGAGGCGTAAAGGTCGTTCGCTGCGCGTACCAGCCGGCGGTCGATCTTCTCCAGCACCACGTAGAGCGGCAGCACGTAATAGGCGAAGGAATTATACACCAGCCCGCCGATTACCGCCCATTGTGTTGAGAGCAGATGGAAGCTTTGCGGCAACAATCCGATGGCCTTCAGCGGTCCGAACAGGAAGCCTTGGTCTGAGAGAATGAACTCCCACGCCAGCACGCGGATGACGAAGGACACAAAGAACGGCAGCATGATGAGAAACAAATAGGTGCTTTTATGCCGGCCGCCGTAAAACGCGATCCAGTAGGCCACGGGATAAGAGATTGCCAGTGTGATCACGGTCGATGCTGTTCCGTACCAGAAAGATCGCACGAACGCGTCTTCATAGGTCGTGAAGCCGGTGACGAATTCCTGGAAATTATCGGATATGGTGTAGCCGGTGAGCGGGTTGCCCACCGCCAGCGCCATGCCCAGCATCGAGGCAAGCGGGATGATAAAGAATACGACGAGATACACCCAGCTCGGCAGGCTGAGCAGATAGGGAGCCAGTTTTCCGCGCAGCTGCCGCATGGGGTATCTCCGTCTCAGCCCTGAACGACCGGGTTAAAGATGTTCAGCCATTGCTGATACTCGGCATAGCTTGTGAAGGCACGGAACTCATGCGCCCTGGCAAGCTCGTCTTCGGGTGGGAATACCAGCGGTGAGTTCGCCACGGCCGGGTCTTTGATGACGTTCAGGATATAATCCTGCGCTGCCGGAACCGGGCAGATATAGTTCACATAATCTTCGACAAGGCCAGCCACTTCCGGCGTATAGTAGTAATTCATCCAGTCTAGCGACGAGAGCGGATTCTTCGCCCCAATGGGGATGCACATGTTGTCATGCCAGATAGTACAGCCTTCCTTGGGCACCACGAATTTGAGATCCTTGTAGCCCGAGGAATTGGCCTGATAGATATCGCCGGACCACGCCATAGTAATCCAGATATCGCCATTTTCCAGCGCTTTGATGTAGCTCTGGTCGTAATATTGCCGTACCAGCCCTTGGGCTTTCTGTTCCTGCAGCACGGCAGCGGCCTTTTGCCAATCCGCGGGCGTGGAGGTTGTGGGGTTAATGCCCAGCTTATACATACCAAAAGAACCAATTTCGTTGACATCAGACATCATGCCAATGTGGCCAGCGAAGGCCGGGTCCCACAGATCATCGATGCTGGTGATCTCGCGCTTGGT
>JAKBCD010000051.1 GCA_021808205.1 Pseudomonadota bacterium
GCGGAATGATGAGGTCGATCAGCCCCACCGCGCTCAGCATGGCGGCCACAAAGCGCCTGTCCGTGGTGGTGGGCACCTGCACGGCGTCTTCCGGCAGCCCGGCTTTGCTCAGCCCGGCGGCCATGGCCTGCTGAATGGCCTGGGCGGAATGAAAACTCTCCGACCCGCCACGCAAGATGATGACATTGCCGGATTTGATGGCGATGGCGGAGGCATCCGCCCCTACATTCGGGCGGCTTTCGTAAATCATCCCCAGCACGCCGATGGGCTGGGCCACGCGGGAAATGCGCAGGCCGTTCGGGCGGGTCCATTCCGCCAGGGTGCGGGCCAGTGGGTCGGGCAGGCTTGCCACTTCTTCCAGCCCGCGCGCCATGGCCTCCACCCGCGCCTGGTTCAGCAGCAGCCGGTCGCCAAAGGCGGGCGTGCCTTTAAAATGCGCCATGTCCCGCGCATTCGCGGCCAGAATCTCCGGCGCGGCCTGGCGCAGGGCGGCGGCGGCTTCGCGTAGGGCGGCATCACGCGCGGCGGCTGGCAGCCGGGCCATGGCGGCGGCGGCGGCGCGGGCCCTTTGGCCCATCGCCTCCATGGTGGCGGTGAAAGTGGCGGAATCTGCGGTCATGCGCCGTATGCTTGCCTAGTCCTGGCGGGAAGATCAACCGCGCGGTACAGTATAACCCGTATGCCTGACCTCTTCGATTCGCTGATGCCCGAGGTTGCGCCGCCGCCCGGCCCGGTGCTGCGCACGCCGCGCCTGACCCTGCGCCCCTTGCACGGGGGCGATGCCGCTTTGTTTCATCGGTTAATTAACGACTGGGACATTTGCCGCCGCGTGCCGGACGCACCGTTTCCCTACCCGCAAGCACAGGCGCAGGGCTGGATTGCCGCCGCCGCGCGGGACCGCGAAGCCGGCCGGGCCGAGCAGTTCGCGATTGAGGAGACGCTCACCGGTGCGCTGGCCGGCTGTGTGGGGCTGAAGCTCTCCAAGGACCGCAAATCCGCTGAGTTGGGATATTGGGTCGGCCGGGCACATTGGCGCCAGGGCTATGCGCTGGAAGCCGTGCGCAGACTGGTGGAATGGGCCTTCGCCAGCCTGCCCATCGCGCAGCTTCATGCGGTGGTGGCGGCGGACAACGATGGCTCGCTGGCGGTGCTGCGGCATTTGGGCTTTGAGCAGACCGGCAAGGGCCACCGCGTGTTTTCCTGCCGCCCTGGCGAAAAGCTGCCGGTGAAGCATTTTTCCCTGGCGCGGGAGGCCGATGCCCCAAAAACCGTCGGCCAGGCGCGCGAAGCCGCAACATTGCTGGTGGCGGCGGCGGCGCTGATCGACCCTCAAGGCCGGGTGCTGCTGGCCCGCCGGCCAGAGGGCAAGAAAATGGCGGGGTTGTGGGAATTTCCCGGTGGCAAGCTGGAGGCTGGCGAAACGCCGGAGGCCGCGCTGGCGCGGGAGCTGCGCGAGGAGCTGGGGCTGGAGACCGACCCGAAGGATTTCGCACCCTTCGTTTTTGCTTCCCATGCGTATGAGAGCTTCCATCTGCTGATGCCGGTGTTTCTCTGCCGCCGCTGGAAGGGCGAGCCTCGCGGCCGCGAGGGGCAGAAATTGGCCTGGGTGGCACCGATGGATTTGGCGGAATACCCGATGCCCGCCGCCGATCGCCCGCTGATTCCCATGCTACGAGATTTTCTATGAGCAGTCCGACAGCCGCGATCCTGATTATCGGCAATGAGATCCTCTCCGGCCGCACGCAGGATGTGAATGTGCAGTTCATCGCCCAGCGCCTGGGCGAGCTGGGAATAAAACTACAGGAAGTACGGGTGGTGCCGGATGTGCCCAACCGAATCATAAGCGCAGTTAATGAATTGCGCGCTTCCTATAACATGGTTTTTACAACCGGCGGCATTGGGCCGACCCATGACGACATCACCAGCGAATGCATCGCCGCGGCGTTTGGCGTGCCGTGGGAGCTGCATGAGGAAACCGACCGCGAGATGAAGGAGAAGATGGGCGAGCGCTATAACGCCGCCCGGCAGCGGATGGCAACGATGCCGCGCGGGGCCGTGCCCATCCGCAACGAGGCGTCCATCGCGCCCGGCTTTTCCATCGGTAATGTGCATGTAATGGCTGGCGTGCCGCGCATCATGCAATCCATGATGTTGGCGCTGGAGCCCAGCCTGCCGCGCGGTGCACGGATTGAGATGCGGGCCGTGCACGGGATGGGGGTGATGGAAGGGGCGATCGCCGAGGGGCTTGAGGCCATTCAGGCGCGGTTTCCAGCGCTGGACCTTGGCAGCTACCCGTTCAAACGCGACGGCGCCTGGGGTGTGGCGCTGGTGGCCAAGGGCACGGATGTGCCGGCCATCGAGGAAGCCACCAGGCAGGCGACGGAGCTGATCGCGGCGCAAGGGGTAGAGCCAGTGCAGGGCGAGCCGCTTGGAGCGTGATGGCGCGCGGGCCGAGATAGAGGTGGTATGAGACCCAATGGCGGCCATAGGCCGGCGCGGGATGATATCTGAAGAACGGACGTTTGGCGTCGCCCAGTGTCGGCAGTCTCGCGCCCGATATGGTCATTCGCGGGGTTGGGGACATTGCCCGAAAGCGGCCGCTCATCACAAAAACGGAAAGAAATGTGTCGCCGGTTTTGTCGCGGGTGGAGTGGAAATTTGCGACAAATACGCACGACAAATAAATGCAAAGAAAAACAATAGATTGTGCTTCAGGGTGCGTTGCCGCGTAAGTTACAAATTATGCGACAGCTCTGTGACCAAGTAAGGGGAAAATCGCCCGGGCCAAGGAGCTGGATCATGTCTGCTTGTCCTGGTGTTAACGTCCTTGCGAGACCGGCCCAACTATTTATTTTCGTGACGCATAAGAAAACACGAGTGATCCGGAAGAGTTCTGCGGATCAAAATGGACGGAAAGCTGTCCCCAAGGGAAATCAGCAGGAAGCAACCGGTTCAATCGAAGTTCGATGGATGCCTTCAAGGCGTGGGTCCGGGTTTCTTCTTCCTTGGCGTTTAAGGTGTTCCAAGATGTGGCGGTAGTAGGTAGATTCAGGTTGATCTGGTCTAGCAATCCATTGGTGAAAAACAAGATTGCTGTCCATTCTCGCTCCTCAAAACTCAATTTTGACAATTTATATGAGCGATGAGGTCCATTATGTGTATATGGTACAGCTTTGCTGCCCGCTTCACTTGCCAGAAAAGCGGTTTCTGTCAGATCTGGGGTAATCACCTCAGAAGCGGACACAGGGATGATACCTGATTCAAATGTCATGGCTTCAATGGTACCGAAAAAAGAGGATTCAACACAGTACTATAATTCGGGATAAAAAGTTGTTGGGCGCCCCCAGCGCTTATTTGAGAGTTGGCAAGAGCGGTGGAGGTGGCTGCGGGGGTATCTTCGGTGACTTCGTAGGCGGTCATTCCGGGACGAAAGCCCAAATCAGGATGCGGTGCGACCTGTAACGAGCTGAACAAATTTGATTGCGAATTGCCGGAAGCTTGCACGGCTTCTTCCGTCGTATAGAAATTGCTTTGTCCAGGTGTGCCGCCATACACGACTGTGCCCTTCTTCAGCGTGATGTTTTGCCAGTCATCAACCTGCGGATATTTCCCGCCTCCTGATTGCCACGCTTTGGCCTGTTCTGCAGGAGATAAAGTGGCAGGGGGGTCTGGAGCAGTAGCGGCAGGGGCGGCTGGTTTTGTTGCGGGCTCAGGCTTTTCCACCGCCTTCGGTCCGGTCGAATTCTCCACCTTCACCCGGTCTGCCAGTTTCTTCAAAAACAGCGTTACCCCCAGCACCACCAGTGCGCTGGCGGCCTCTTGGGCCGCCTGGGCGATATCGGCCGGACTTTTTGCCCGGGCGGCGCCGATCACCGCTTCCACAAGGTCGCGCGTGGCAACCAGCCCGGCCCAGCCATACATGGCCCAGGCCAGGCCGGTCAGTATGGCATCGACAACGGCATCGGCTACAGGGGCCGCCTGCACGGCTGCGACCAACACGAAAAACCCGGCCAGCAGTGCGAGATTCTCGGGCGTAAGAAATGCCTCGAACTGCGCCTTGGCGGCTCCAGAGAGATGCTTTGGCACGGCCTGGAACATGGCAATGATCTTATGCCGGATGCTCCACTGCGCCACAGCCTGCCCTGCCGGGGCCAGCACCGGTGTCACTTCCGCCGGGCTCATGGCCGCATTGCCCAGCTCCCACTCATCCGGGAGCCAGAATGCCGCGAGCCAGCCGTCTCTTACGTGTGCCTGGAGCCAGGCAACCATCTGCGGGTCACGCAGCTGGGAAGCGCCACCATGCTGCGTATCATTATAGAAATCGCGGATCGCCCAGACCGTATCCCAATCCGCCGGATTCAGCCTGGACAGCTGGTACGCGCCTATCCCCTCCGCCATGCGCCCATGCGGATTGATCTGGAACCGCTCCAAGGCACGGGTGGTGGAACTTTGCGGTAGGACCAGCAGAGTGCCAGTGTGAAGCCGGAGGGCGCGCCATGGATGCGGCGGGTGAAAATACAGGCGGTCCCGCTTCTGAGTCTGCTGGCCCTTTATGATGGCTTCGCTCACAATACGCGCCTAGCATGGGGTGGAATGACTCTCAACCCGCGAGGACAGAATCGCCGCAACGCTCAATTCTTGGTTGCTGAAGTCTCTCTTCGCGTTGTTTAGCGTCGGTTCAACGCCACTCAGGTCTCTACCGAAAACGATTTGTCGCATAACTCAGGAGTTGTGCGACAAAGCAGACGGTAGCCGACGGACCAGTTGCAATGGCGGCTTTATGACAATGCCGCTCCAAACCCGCCCTTCTGTTTTTGTCCCCCCTACAGCAGCCCTGCCGCGATATTCACTGACAGCGCCAGAATGACGGTGTTGAACAAAAAACCGATCAGCCCTTGCACCGTCGCCAGCCGCCGCAGTTTTTTTGAGGTGACGTTGCAATCCGACACCTGGAAGGTCATGCCGAGGACAAAGGAGAAATATACGAAATCCAGGTAATCCGGCCGTTCATCCTTTGGGAATTCGATGCCACCATCCACATTTTCCCTGCCCATATCGTATGAGTAATATTCATGCGCATAACGGTAAGCGAAGGTGAGGTGCGTGACGGCCCAGGAAAGGGTGAGGGTGACCACAACGAAAGCGAGATAGGCGCCGGTGAAATGCGCTTTCTGGTTGGCGGCGTGGGAGAACAGGAACAGCGAGACGAAGCTCATCGCAGCGCCCAGCAGCGTGAGGGTGAACACCGTCCATTCGCCTTCCTGGTGGGATTTCGCGTCCAGGCTGATGTCTCTGTTTTCGGTGAGGAAGAACATCGTCAGCGTGACGGCCAGATAGAGCAGGCTGCCGATATCCCAGGCCGCGACAGACCGGATCGCCGGGTTTTTCACCGCGAACATCAACACCCAGGCCAGTGCCCCCACGCCATAACAGATGGTGAAATACGGCCTGGCGCGCAGAATCCGGTATAGCCGGAGGACAGGGGCGGGGAGTGGCAAGAAACCTACCTTTCCAGCGCCGCCAAAGCCGGGGAGAGCTTCTTTACCTCGATCTCGATGAAGGCCATGGGGGCTGTGCCGCCATTGCGGACATCATGCTGCGCCCCGGCATCGCGGACGTAGCTATCGCCAGCCTTGCGGGTTATGGTGGTGATTTTTTCGCCGTCATGCACTTCCTGCACCGCATCCGTCAGCATCACCACGTAATAGGGCCAGCCATGGGTGTGCCAGCCGGTGACCGCACCCGGCTCGAAATCCCAGCGGGTGATCCGCACCTCTTCGTCATCCTGCTGCACGGTGGGGGTGGCGGGAAGGGTGCAGGCGAAGGCCATGGAATCACCTCGTTGTTATATGCCGTGGCAGATGTAACACGCTTCAAGCGCTTGAAAAGCCTAAACGGGAGGGGGGATGGCATGCTAATCTGCCATCTGCGGGCTTGCCAAACGCCCCGCGCTGCCGCAAAAGCCGGGCGAACAGCGCGGCCTGATCCAGGCGGCGCCGTACCTGTTTGACATTTTATCCGCCCGTGGAGGCAAAGATGGCTGATACTGACCTGAGCAAGATCCGGAATATCGGGATCACCGCGCATATCGACGCGGGCAAAACCACCACCACGGAGCGGATTCTTTACTACACCGGCGTGTCTCACAAGATTGGTGAAGTGCATGACGGCAACACCACCACCGACTACATGGCCCAGGAGCGTGAGCGCGGCATCACCATCACCTCCGCCGCCGTGACCTGCGAGTGGAAAGACCACGCGATCAACATCATCGACACGCCCGGCCATATCGATTTCAACATCGAGGTGAACCGCAGCCTGCGCGTGCTCGACGGCGCGATCTTCATCATCGAGGGCGTGGCCGGCGTGCAGCCGCAGTCTGAGACCAACTGGCGCCTGGCCGACCGCTACAACGTGCCGCGCCTGATCTTCATCAACAAGCTGGACCGCACCGGGGCTGATTTCTATCGCGCCTTCGACACGCTGAAGGAGAAGCTGGACATTGTGGCGCTGCCGCTGCAGCTGCCCATCGGCATTGAGGACAATTTCCTTGGCGTGGTGGACCTGGTCGAGATGAAGGCGATCATCTGGGAAGGCGGCGAGCTCGGCGCCAAGTTCCATGATGAAGAGATTCCGGCCGACATGCTGGAGAAGGCCAAGGAGGCCCGCCAGGTCCTGCTCGACACCGCTCTGGCGGTCGACGATGCCGGCATGGAAGAATATTTTGAGAAGGGCGACGTCTCCGTCGAGACCCTGAAGCGCGCCATCAAGACCGGCACTATCACCGGCGCCTTCCGCCCGGTTATGTGCGGCACCGCCTTCAAGAACAAGGGCGTGCAGCCGCTGCTGGACGGCGTGCTGGATTACCTGCCGTCCCCCGTGGACGTGCCGGGCATCAAGGTTGCCCCGGAAGAGGGCCAGGAGGACGACCCCAACGCACGGCGCATCAAGGCCGACCCGAACGCGCCGTTCGCCGGCCTCGCGTTCAAGATCATCAACGATAAATACGGCTCGCTCACCTTCGTGCGCGTTTATGCCGGTACGCTGAAATCTGGCGATTCCGTGCAGAACACGACCAAGGACCACAAGGAGCGTATCGGCCGCATGTACAAGATGCATGCCGATAAGCGCCAGGAGATCACCGAGGTGTCCGCTGGTGATATCGCGGCCTTCGTGGGGCTGAAGGATACCGGCACCGGCGACACGCTGGCCGCCTCCGAGGACCCGGTAGTGCTGGAGCGCATGGCGTTCCCGGTGCCGGTGATCGACATCTCCGTGGAGCCGAAGACCAAGGAAGGCATCGAGAAGATGACCATTGGCCTGCAGAAGCTGGCCTCTGAGGACCCGTCCCTGCGGCTGAAGACCGACCAGGAAACCGGCCAGACCATTCTCTCCGGCATGGGCGAGTTGCATCTGGAAATCATCGTCGACCGCCTGAAGCGCGAATATGGCGTGGACGCCAATATCGGCGCCCCGCAGGTGGCCTTCCGCGAGACGATTACCAAAGAACACACCGAGACCTATACCCACAAGAAGCAGTCTGGTGGTTCGGGCCAGTATGCCGAGGTAAAGATTGTGTTCGCGCCGCGTGAGCGTAACGAGGGCATCGAGTTCGAGAACAAGATCGTCGGCGGTACCGTTCCGAAGGAATATATCCCGGCCGTGGAAAAGGGCATCAAGAACCAGGCCGATACCGGCGTGCTGGCCGGCTTCCCGACCGTGGACTTCTCCTACACCCTGGTGGACGGTAAGTACCATGACGTCGATTCGTCCGCGCTGGCGTTCGAAATTGCCGCCAAGGCCTGCTTCCGCGAAGGCATGAAGAAGGCCGGCCCGGTGATTCTGGAGCCGATCATGGACGTGGAAGTGACCACCCCGAACGACCATGTGGGCGACGTGGTGGGCGACCTCAACCGCCGCCGCGGCATGATCCAGAACCAGGAGGCTTCCGGTTCCACGGTTATCGTGCGCGCGCATGTGCCGTTGAAGGAAATGTTCGGCTACATCTCCAACCTGCGCTCCATGACCAAGGGCCGCGCGAGCTTCACCATGCAGTTCCACCATTATGATCCGGTGCCGCGCAACGTGGCCGACG
>JAKBCD010000052.1 GCA_021808205.1 Pseudomonadota bacterium
ATGCTCCATGCCATCATGGCGCTGGCCTTTTTCATTCCTGGCCGCGTGGGCGTGCAAGAGGCCGCCTACACGCTACTGGGCGGGCTGTTCGGCATCCCGCCGGATATCGCCTTGTCACTCTCTTTGTTGCGCCGGGCGAGAGATTTCATCATCGCCGTGCCGGTGTTGGTTGTATGGCAGGGGCTGGAGGCACGGCAGCTTAAGGTGAACATGAATGCCGGGTGAACTTCCTGAAACGACGCTTGCCGGGTAAACATCTTCCGCCCATCTCCTGGACAGACTAAATTTAAGGAGGCGCAATCATGTCAATTCTCGGGTGGATCGTACTTGGCCTTATTGCCGGCTGGATCGCCAGCCATATTGTGGATAATGGCGGCCGCGGCCCAGTGATTGACATTGTTCTGGGTATCGTCGGCGCGCTGGTGGGCGGCTGGATCTTCGCCGCGCTGGGCGCCGTGCCGGTAACTGGTTTCAACCTGTGGTCGCTGTTTGTCTCGGTTGTTGGCGCGGTGGTCGTGCTGGTCATCTACCACGCCATTGCCGGGCGGCGGGCTTTGTAGCCCCTTCTCATACGTAACGCGGAAAAGGGGGCTTGTGCCCCTTTTTCCTTGGGCGGGTTGAAAAGCGCCGTCTTGCCGCTGGCGCCGCCGCGGGATAACGCTCTGCCATGCAAGCCAAACTCTGGACCGCGCGGCTCGTGTTTTTCATGGCGGGCATTGGCATTACGGTCTGGGCGATCGTCATTCCCTACGTCAAAATTCGGTTTCATCTGGGAGACGGCACGCTAGGCTTGGTGCTGCTGGCCGGTGGCACGGGCGGTGTTTCGGTGATGCCGCTGGCGGGCATGGCGGTGGCGCGTTGGGGCAGCCGTAATTGCATTATTAGCACGGCGTTGCTGATGTGCCTGCTGTTGCCGGCACTTGGCGCCGCGCCCTCGCCGCTGGTGTTCACTGCCCTTCTGTTCATCTACGGCGCGAATTTCGGCACGCTTGATGTGGCGATCAATGCTCAGGGCGCGGTGGTGGAGGCGCTGTCCGGCCGGCTGCATATGTCTGGTTTCCACGCCTGCTACAGCCTGGGCACACTGGCCAGCGCGCTGGTGGCCAGTCTGATGCTAAAGCTGGGTGGCACGGTGCCGATGCTGTGTGTGTTCAGCGCCGCGGCGGTATTGGCCGGGTTGACGCAATGTTTCCGCCTGGTGCCAAAAAGCGGCGATGCCCCGCCTGCTGACCGGCATTTTGCCCGGCCAAACCGCCGGGCGCTTGTTCTGGGCTTCTGTTGTTACGCTGCCTTCATGACCGAAGGCGCCTGCACGGATTGGAGCGCTATTTTCCTGCGGTTTGCGCGCCACATGGCGATTGATGAAGCGACACTCGGTTATGCCGCCTTCGCGGTGATGACGGCGCTGGCACGGCTCACCGGAGACCGGCTGGCCATGCGGCTGGGGCAACCGGCGGTGTTACGCCTGGGGGTGGCGCTGGGGGTGGTGGGGTTCGCCTTGGCCATTCTGGTTCATTCCGGGCTTGCCGGGGTTATCGGCTTTGGGCTGGTGGGGTTTGGCACCGGCAACATGGCGCCGCTGCTGTTCAGCGCGGCGTCGCGGGTGCCGGGCATGGCGGCGCATCATTCCATGCCCGCCGTGGTGGCCATCGGCTATGCCGGGTTTCTCACCGGGCCGGTGATGATCGGGTTTGTATCCAGCCATGCGGGTCTGGGTGCCGCCTTCGGGGTAGATGCGGTGTTGCTAGGCCTGGCTTTTTGGGGCGCGCCCGCGGTGGCTTAATCGTAATAGAGTTTGCCGAGGGTTTCGAGCAGCTCCTCCCGTGTGAGCGCCTTGGCCACGGGGGCGTGCAGGGTAACGCGCACAGGGCCAGGGCGTTTGTTAAATGCGCGCGGCCCCCAGCGCAGGCCGGAATCAGTTGAGGCAGGCAGCACCGGTGCTTCAACGCCTTGTGCCAGCGCCGCAATACCGTGCCGCAATTCCCTCCGCACGCCGTACGGCACGCGTGTGCCTTCGGGGAAAATCACCACTTGCCGCCCACCCGCCACGGCTTGTTCTGCACGTTCCACCATGGCCAGCAATGCTTTGCGGCCGCCGCCCCGGTCTACCGGGATCATCCCGCTAGGCTCCAGCAAGGCGCCGAACACCGGGATGCGCCGCAGTTCTTTCTTGAACACAAAGGCCGGGAGGGGCAGGAGCGAGAGCCAGATCAGAATGTCCAGCGCCGATTGGTGCTGGGCGGCGATCACGCAGCCGCCCGCGGGCAGCCGTTCCAGCCCTTGCGCCTCAACGGTAACGCCGCAGAACACCCGCAGCGCCCACAGGCTTATGCGCGCCCAGCGCTGGGCGGCGCGCAGAATGCCATTTTGGCGATACCGGCCAAGGAGAGCGCACCAGAGGCTGAGCACGGCACCGCTGCCCCAGAGCACGGTGTTGAAGGCAAAAGAGCGAAGTGGTTGCATTTTATTCAGTAATTTCCTGAGGCGCTGTCGCTGAACAGGCTGCCAAGCCCGGCGCGCACGACCAGATATTTGCTGTATTCCGCGGCCAGCAGGCGCAATGTCGGCCAGGTGAGCCCGTCGCGCATCGCCGGTGGGCGTACCGGGTCGGGGATAAGCCGCATATCCGGCAGCGCGTTGCGGATTTCCAGCAGCGCCCGCGGCATGTGGTAATCCGCCGTCACGATGATGAGCGAGTGCATGTTATGCGCCTTCGCCCAGGCGGCTGTTTCCACCCCGTTGTCGTGGGTGGTGGTGGCCATGTGGCCCACGGTGATGGCGCTGGCATAGCGGGTGGCGGCGGTACGATCATCCTGCGTGAAGTCACCCAGATAGGTGCCCTTGCCGGCGCCGGAGATCAGCAGCAGCGGTGCCTCATGCGCGGCAAGCAAGGCGAGCGCCTCGCTAATCCTGTCGTCACCGCCGGTAAGGGCCACAATCCCGTCTGCGGGGGGTAGCGGGTTGGGCGGCGCGGAGGTGAACACGGCGGCAAGATAGACAAGAAACCCGCCGCTCCACAGGCAGCATGCCAGCAGCGTCAGCCGGGTAAGAAGCCGCAGGGCGGAAAAGCGCCGGCGGCGGAAAGGCGGGCGCGCCATCAGGGCAGATGCCGCAACCAGCCGCGCACGGTGAATTGCGCTGTGATCCAGCCGATAAGCGCGGCACAGGCCGGCAGCACCAGCGCCAGCACCAGCAAGGCAGGCGGCAGATTGAAAAATCCGCCAAGCCGGGCCGGGCCGGTAAAGGGCGCTGCCAGCCATGCCAGCCATGCCAGTATCGGCAAGGCCAGCAATGTGCCGCCGAACGAGCCGCCCAGCGCCAGCCAGACGGCCCGCGCGGCAAAGCGGGCGGCAATGTCGGAATCCAGGGCGCCGAGCCCGTGCACGGTGTCGATGGTTTCGCGCAGCTGGGCAAGGCCCGAGCGTGTGGCCACCGCCACCACCGCCGCCGCCACCAGCGCCACCACGAGCAGCACCGCCAGCGCACAGGCTTGCAGGCTGGTGGTAAGTGCCGCCACGCGCTGCGCCCACATGGCGCCGGTTTTCACCAGAGTGCCGGGGCTTACCTGTTGAAGCTGGGCGCCCAGCGTATCCGCGCTGCCAGCGCCGCGCCATTGTGCGGTAATGACCGCCGGCAGTGAAAGCCCAAGCGAGGCGGCATCGCTGCCAAGCCAGGGGGAGATCAGCTTGTTCATCTCCGCCGTGCTCATTACCGCCGCATTCTGTACGTCGGGGTCCACGGCGAGGGCGCGCTGTACGGCGGCAAGGCGCGTTCCGTCATTGGCGGCATCCGGGTTGCCCGGCTGTGGCACCTGAATGGTCAGCGCCGTTTCAATGTTACCCTGCCAGCCCGCCGCCAGGGTGGCGCAGGCCAGGGCGCCACCGATAGCCAGGGTTGCCAGAAAGCTCATGGCCCCTACCAGCACCGGCAGAAGCCGGTCGGCCAGCGCCGCGCGCAGGCCCAGCAGGTCTCCCCGGCGCCTAGCCATCATGCACCAGCCGCCCGTGCTCAAGGCTGAGCCGCGGGAAGGGGTAGCGCTTCACCAGCCCGGTGTTATGTGTCGCCACGATCACGGTGGTGCCAAGCTTGTTCAGCGCCGTGATCAGCAGCATCAGCCGCTCGGCCTGTTCGTCGTCGAGGTTGCCGGTTGGTTCGTCCGCCACCAGCAGCTTTGGCCGCGCCACCACCGCGCGGGCAATGGCGATGCGCTGCTGTTCGCCGCCGGACAGTTCGTCTGGCCGTGCGTGCAGCCGGTGGGCCAGGCCAACCCAGCGCAGAATTTCACCCACATCGGCCTGCACCTGTGTTTCGCTGCGGCGGGCAAGGCGCATGGGAAGGGCCACATTGTCGTACGCATCCAGCTGCGGCAGCAGCCGGAAATCCTGATACACGACGCCAATCCGTCGGCGCAGCATGGCCGCTTCGCGCCTGGTGGCGCGGGCCGCGCGGGCGCCAAGAATCTCGATACGCCCGCGCGCGGGATGCTCGGCCAGATAGATCAGCTTGAGCAGGCTGGTTTTGCCCGCGCCTGAGGGGCCGGTAAGCCAGCGGAAGCCACCGTCTTCGATCTCGAAGCTGATGCCGCGCAGCGCATCGGCCTCGGGCGCGCGGCCGGAATGCTGGTAGCGCAGCCAGACATCGTCAAATCGGACCATCAGGTTTGATCCTCCATGGGGTTCTAGTGCCGCGATAAACCACATTCCGGCAAGACGCGGCGGTGCATTTATTTTGCGGCAAATGCCGAGGTCCGCCGTTCGTGTTATTGCGGCCATCCGGTAAAAATGTCATGCGTTGTGGCGCAATGCGGATATCTTGCCCCAATTGCCAAGTGCTCTACGACGTGCCCGACACATTGCTGGGCGGCGGTGGCCGGCGGTTGCGCTGCGGCCAATGTGGCCATGGCTGGCACTTTATGCCGGAGGGCGCAGTGCCAGCCGCCGCAACACCCGAACAACCGCCAGCCGAGCAGCAGGAGCCTTTTCCCGCCGTCGAAGCTGATGAAGTGCTGAGCCGCCGTTTCGGCCAACCCATCGATTACGAGGCAAAAGCCGAGGTGCAGGCGGCGTTGCGAGACGAGGCGTTAACCCACCCGCACCCGGCGGCTTTGCCGCTAGAGCCCTCTCCGGCGACCGAGGCAGACGGGTTTGCCGACCTTGTACGCGCGGCGCGCAACAACGAAATGGATCTGGAGCCAGACCGGGTGCCCAGGCGGCGGCCAAAAGCAAGCCCGCGCCTGATTGCCCCGCTGCTCATTCTGCTGATTCTGGCTGTTATCCTGCTGGACCGCCACGCGCTGATGCGCGCCATACCCGCCAGCGCCAAGTTGTTTCACGCGCTGCATCTTTCGTAGCGCGGCGCTTCAGCTTTTCCGGGGTTTGTTCACCTGCCGCGCACGGCCCAGCGCCAGCGCGTGATCCGGCACATTCTGGTTGATGACGGACCCGGCGGCGATGAGCGCGCCATCCCCCACTGAAACTGGCGCCACCAGGGCGGTGTTGGAGCCGATGAAGGCGTTGGCGCCGATCTTTGTGCGGTGTTTGGCCTTGCCGTCGTAATTGCAGGTGATGGTGCCGGCGCCAACATTCGTGCCCGCGCCGACTTCTGAATCGCCCAGATAGGTGAGGTGATTGGCCTTAACCCCTTTGCCGAGCTTTGCCGCCTTCACTTCCACGAAATTGCCAATATGCACGCCCTCGCCAAGCTCAGCGCCGGGGCGCAGCCGCGCATAGGGGCCAATGATGGCGCCGGAACTGACAACGCAGCCTTCCAGATGCGAGAACGCCTTGATTTCCACATTGGCGTCGATTTTCACGCCCGGGCCGAACACCACATGCGGGCCGATGACCGTGTCCGCCCCGATCTCGGTATCGGCGGCGAAAAACACGGTTTCAGGGGCTTGCAGGGTAACGCCTGCCGCCATGTGATGCGCCCGCGCACGGGTTTGAAAAGCGGCTTCCGCCTGCGCCAGCTCGGCGCGGGAATTCACGCCGAGGCATTCATCGTAGGGCGCGTTGAGGGCAGCGACATTGATGCCGTCCTCCCGCGCCAGGGCGGCGATGTCTGTAAGGTAGTATTCGCCCTTGGCGTTGTTGTTGCCCACGCGGGCCAGCCAGTCCCGCATATCCGCGCCGCGCGCGGCCATGCCGCCGGCATTGCAGAAGGAAATGGCGCGCTCCGCCTCCGTCGCGTCGATATATTCGACGATGCGGGCGAGGTAGGGGCCGTCCATCACCAGCCGCCCATATCTGGCGGCGTCTGGCGGGGTCATGCCCAGCAGCACCAGCCCGGCATCGCCCGCGTTCAGCCGTTCCAGCAGGGCGCGCATGGTCTCCACCGAGACCAGCGGATTATCGGCGTAGAACACCGCCACCGGGCCTTCACCGAAAAACGCCTCTGCCTGCATGGTGGCATGGGCGGTGCCCAGACGCTCGCGCTGCACGGCCACGGCGTGCGGGGCGGCAAGCTGTTCCAGCGTCGGCATGTCCGGCCCCACCACCACGGCCACGCGGTCGAACACCTGCTCGGCTGCGCGAATGAGGTGGGTGAGCATCGGCTGCCCCGCGATCTTATGCGCGGCCTTGGGCAGGGCGGATTTCATCCGCGTGCCAAGCCCGGCGGCAATGATGATGGCGGTGCTTTGCATGGTCATTTGGCGCTGAAGAAGGGCGTTTCCCGCGCGAGCTTGTTTTCCATGGAGATAAACCCGTCCAGCTTCGCAACTTCGGAGAGGAATTTCGTCCAATTCGGCTCCTGCGCCAGGGCGTTGCGGCGCGCCTCGCGGTCGGCCTGGCTCTCATAGCGCCAGATGTGCACCACCTGGTGCAACTCACCTTCGATGGTGGTGTAGAAGCCCAGGCAGTCACCCAGATGTTTCTGCTGCAAGGGCCAGGCGAGGTCCTCGTAGAGCTTCAGCCAGGCCTGCATCTTGCCGGGCTGGAACTTATAGGTGCGGATATCCACGATCATGAAGCTATTTCCTCAGGCTTGTTTGATGTCGATCAGGTTTTTGCGGATCTTGCGGCTGCGGTTGATCCGGTCTTCGATGTAGTTTGTATCGCCCCAGCGCACCGCGCGCGCCATGGCCTGTGCATCTTCGGAGAAACGGGAGAACATCTCCAGCAGCGCGTCTTTATTGTTAACGAAAATATCCCGCCACATCACCGGGTCGGATGCCGCGATGCGCGTGAAATCCCTAAAGCCCGTGGCGGCGAATTGCAGAACCTCATCGCGGGTTTCATCCGCCAGATCGTCCGCCGTGCCGCAGATGGTGAAGGCGATGAGATGCGGCAGATGCGACACGATGGCGAGCACGCGGTCGTGATGCTCGGCCCCCATGCGCGCCGTGCGCGCCCCCAGCGTTTGCCAAAGCGCCTGGATTTTCGCTGTAGCGTCCTCATTGCCGTTTTCTGGGGTGAGCAGGCACCAGCGGCCTTCGAACAAATTGGGCACACCGGCATCGGGGCCGGAGAATTCGGTGCCGGCCATCGGGTGCGCGGGCACGAAGAACACGCCCTCCGGCACGAAGGGGCTAACATCGCGGATGACGGATTGCTTGGTGGAGCCGACATCCGAGAGAATACAACCCGCCGCCAGGTGCGGGGCGATAGTTTCCGCGATGGCCGCGAAACTGCCAACCGGCGTGCAGAGAATCACGCCATCGGCACCTTCCACAGCCTGCGCCGCGTCCGCCACATATTCATCACCAAGCCCCAGCTCCTCGGCGCGTTTCAGATGCGCGGGGTCAGCATCGGAGATGACCAGATGCCCCACCGTGCCGGGATGCAGCTTCAACGCGCCCGCGATGGAAGCGCCGATATGGCCAATGCCGATCAGCACCAGCCGTTTGAACAGCACCTCAGCCATGACAGAACTCAGTCAGAAGCTCGGCCACGCGGCTGCATTCTTCCGATGTGCCGATGGTGATGCGCAGGCAATGCGGCAGGCCGTAGGATTTTACTTGCCGCACGATAATGCCGTGGCGGCGCAAATGCGCATCCGCAGCACTTGCGCGCGCGGTGGTGACGAAATCCACCAGGATGAAATTCGCCTCGGATGGGGTCACACGCAGCCCGGCCTGGGTTAGCCGCTCAGCC
>JAKBCD010000053.1 GCA_021808205.1 Pseudomonadota bacterium
CAGCGGGTCCACCAGCCAATAGCGCGCAGCCGGGGCGGTAATGCGCCCGGCGGCCACTTCCTCCTCCGCCACCACGGGAATATCCGGCACCGCCGCCCGCAGCCCGGCGGTGATCAGCGCCTCGGCTTGCTGGTCCGCCAATGTCACCGGCGTGGCATCGGCCTTGGTTTCCACGGCGAAGCCCGCCGCGCGGATGGCACAGATGGCAGCGGCGGCCTCATCAGCCAAACGCACGGCAAGGGTAAGTAGCTCCTGCATGGCTTGTCTGTACCCCTGCTGCCATGGCTGGCCAAGTTGTAACGTGGTGATATGCTCGGCCCATCAGGAAATGGAGTGGGGTCGCATGGTTGAGATCGTGTTCGGAAAGCTTGCACTGCCCAAGGATGGCGTGCTGGTGCTGCCGGTGGGCGAGGGCTTACCGTTGAGCGGCGAAGCCGCGATGCTGGATGAAAAACTGAGCGCGGCGCTGAGCAATGCGATGGCGGCCGCCGAATTCACCGGCAAATCCGGCCAGAGCCTGAACATCTATAATGCCGGGGCTTATAAGCGCATTATCATCATCGGCGCGGGCAAGGATGATGCACCCCGCCGGGCGGAGCTGCTGGGCGCTGCCATCACCGCGGCTCTGGGCAAAGAAACCGAGGCGACGATTCTCACCCAAGGCTTCACGGCGGAACAGGCGGCGGAGATTGGCCTGGGGGCCCGCCTGCGCGCTTACAAATTCGAAAAATACCGCACCACCCAGAAACCTGAAGAAAAAGCCCGGCTGAAAAAACTGAAGCTCCTCACCGCAGCGCCCAAAGGCGCTGAAGCCGCCTGGGAGATTGCCAAGGCCGTGGCAAATGGCGTGGAATTTACCCGGGACCTCGTAACAGAGCCTGCCAACGTGCTCTACCCGGCTGAATTTGCCGAGCGCACCGAGGGCTTGAAAAAACTCGGGCTGAAAATTGAAATCTTCGGCCAGAAGGAGCTGGAAAAACTCGGCTTCGGCACCTTGCTTGCGGTGTCGCAAGGCTCCATCCGCGAACCCCGCATGGTGGTGATGCAATGGCTCGGCGCTTCCGGCCATGGCGAGGACAAAAAGAAAAAACCGAAAGACCCGCTGGTTTTCGTCGGCAAGGGTGTGACCTTCGATACCGGCGGCATCTCCTTAAAACCCGCCGCGGGCATGGAGGACATGAAATGGGATATGGCCGGTGCGGGCACCGTGGCGGGACTGATGTGCGCGCTGGCCGGGCGTAAGGCGAAGATCGATGCCATTGGCCTCATCGGCCTGGTGGAAAACATGCCCTCCGGCTCCGCCACCCGCCCCGGCGATGTGGTGAAGAGTTACGCTGGCAAAACCGTGGAGATTCTCAACACCGACGCAGAAGGACGGCTGGTGCTGGCGGATGTGCTCTATTACGCGCAAGAGCGTTTCGCGCCGAAATTCATGGTCAACCTCGCCACCCTCACCGGCGCCATCATCGTCGGGCTGGGCCATGAATATGCCGGCATGTTCTCGAACTCCGACGAGCTGGTGGGCAAGCTCACCGCCTCGGGCGAAGCCGTGGGCGAGAAGCTCTGGCGCATGCCGCTTTCCAAGGAAGGTGAAGGCTACGACAAGGAAATCGATTCCCCCATCGCAGATGTGAAGAATATCGGTGGCGGCCGCGCGGGCGGCTCCATCACCGCCGCGCAGTTTCTGCAACGCTTCGTCAACAACACGCCCTGGGCGCATCTGGATATCGCGGGTATGGCCTGGGGGGCGAAGGATGCCGGGGTGAACCCCAAGGGTGCGACAGCCTTTGGCGTGCGGTTGCTGGACCATTTCACCAGGGGCTTTGAATGAGCGAATTACTGCTCGACACGATTCTGGGCAACCGTGAAGACCATGAATTTCACGAGAAACTTCACGAACTCGGCCATCATGGCGGGCATATCGAAACCTTGGTGGTGAGTGCGGAAGACCTCCCGCGCCGCCGCTTTCACGCGCAAACAGATTACGGCACGCCATGCTTTATCGCATTGCCGCGTGATGTTTCCCTTACCGACGGCGCGGTGTTGCACCTAACAGACCAACGCGCCATCGTTTTAAAAGTCGGTGCGCAAGACTGGCTGCGCCTGCAACCGCTGAATAACGGCGCGTTGGAGCTGGGGCATCTGGCAGGTAATCTCCACTGGCGGGTGCGCTTTGAGGATGGCTGCCTGCTGGTGGCGGTGGACCACCCACGCGAAACCTACCTCGCCCGGCTGCATGGGCTGGAGCACGAAGGCAAGGTGAAGGTGCTGACATGATCGATCTTCTCCGCGCCCTGCAATTCGCGGATGGGCAATTTCCCTCAGGCGGGTTTGCCTTTTCCTGGGGCGTGGAGAGCCTGATGGCCGATGGCCACCTCATTCGCGCGGATTGGCCGACTTTTCTAGCAGGGCAAATGGAGCACCGCTGGGCGCCACATGACCGGCCGCTGGTGGCCTATGCCTTCCAGGCGGCGCAGGATTTTCAAGCATTAATGGCGCTGGACCAGCTTACCAACGCTCTCGCCATCATCACCGCCGCGCGCGAAGGCTCGCTTCGGGCCGGAGCAGCTTTGCTGGCCACCCATGCACGGCTTGGCACAGCCGGGACGGCGGCCTACCGTGCGCTTGTGACCTCCGGCGAGGCCCATGGCCATCTGCCGGTGGTCACGGGGTTGGTGATGGCCGGGGCGGGGTTAGATCTGCCAACCTCAGTCGCCGTTTCCGCTCATACCACCGCGCAGGCCCTCGGCACCGCTGCTGTGCGGTTGGGGCTCATCGGCGCGCTGGATGCACAAACGGCGTTGCAAACCATCCAGCCCCGCATTGCCGCGTTAATCGCCTCGCCGCTGCCGCCGCTGGATGACATCGGCAGCTTCACACCACTTACAGACATCGCGATGATGCGCCACCCGTTTCAGGCGCAGCAATTATTCTCCAATTAAGGAGCATCCCATGAACCTTTCCCCCACCGAGCTTGAACGCCTGACCATCTTCACGGCAGCCGAACATGCAAGAAGATTAAAGGCGCGCGGAGTAAAGCTCTCCCACCCCGAGGCTGTGGCGTTCATCGCGGATGAAATGCTCCTCGCCGCCCGCTGCGGGATGGTTTACGAGGAGATCGTGAACTTAGGCGCCACGCTGCTCACGCCAGAGGATGTTGAACCAGGTGTGCCCACCCTCACGGAGTTTGTTGCGGTGGAGGCGAGTTTTCCCGAAGGCACCAAGCTCGTCATCGTCTTCCGCCCCATTGGAGACGGCCAGGAGGACGGTGAAATTCCCGGCGAGATTATCGCCGCCGATGGCGAGATTGACATAAACCAAGGCCGGGCGCGCATCGAACTTGACGTGCTGAACACCGGCGACCGTGACATCCAGGTGCGCTCCCACGCGCATTTTTTTGAAGCCAACCCGGCGCTGGAGTTCAACCGCCAGGCCGCATTCGGTTTCCGGCTGGATGTGCCTTCAGGTTCGGGCATACGCTTCGAGCCCGGCATCGCCCGACGCGTCAGTCTCGTCGCCATGGCGGGCAACCGCATCATCCACGGCCAGGCAGGCCTCACGGAAGGCCATCTGGACAACGAAGAAACCGCGAGCGCCGCTTTAAAATCCGCCCGCGCACGCGGCTATAAGGGAGCCTGAGCCATGAAAATGACCCGCGCGGATTACGCCGCCACGTTCGGCCCCACCAAAGGCGATATGGTGCGCCTGGGCGATACCGGCCTCATCGCCGAAATTGAGCATGACTACACGCATTATGGCGATGAACTCACCACCGGTGCTGGCAAAGCCATGCGCGACGGCGAAGGCTTCCAGACCACCGGCACAAGAGCCAGCGGCGCGCTGGATGCGGTGGTGCAGAACGCCACCATCATCGATCCCGTGCTCGGCATCGTCAAAGCTGATATCGGCATTCGGGATGGCCGCATCGTCGGCATCGGCAAGGCGGGCAACCCGGATATCATGGCGGGCGTTGACCCCGCCCTTCGCACCGGCCCCAATACCGCCGTGCACCATGCCGAAAACTACATCGTCACCGCGGGTGCGGTTGAAAGCCATGCGCATTTCCTCTGCCCCCAACAATCGGAGCACGCGCTGGCAGGCGGCACCACCACCATCATCGGCATGTCACCGGGGCCATATTTTGATGTCTCCTGCTCTGGACCAGAGATTCTCGGCCAGATCATTCAGGCGGCGGAGTTCTCACCGTTGAATTTCGGCTTCCTCGGGCGCGGCTGCTCAGACCCCGCCGCGGTGGAGGAATCCGTCTCCGGCGGCGCTTTGGGCGTAAAAATCCATGAGGATTTCGGTGCTTCCGGCGCGGTCATCAACGGCTCACTCATCGCCGCCGACCGTAATGATTTCGGCATCAGCCTGCATACGGATACGATCAACGAATACGGCTTCTGCGAGGATACCATCCGCGCCATAGCAGGCCGTTCCATCCATATGTTCCACACCGAAGGTGCAGGCGGCGGCCATGCGCCAGACCTTTTGCGCGTGAACGGCCTGCCCAACGTGCTGCCAGGTTCCACCAACCCCACCAATCCCTTCACCGCTTATGCGCTGCATGAGGGTCTGCCGATGACCATGCTGGCCCATGCCATGAACTGGCGATTGGCCGAAGACCTCGCCTTCGCCGAATCCCGCGTCCGCCCGCAAACCATGGCGGCGGAGGATCTGCTACACGACATGGGCGCCATCTCCATCTTCTCAACCGATAGCCAGGGCATGGGGCGGTTGGCGGAAAACCAGGCCAAATGCTGGCAACTCGCCGCTGTGATGAAAAAGCGCCTGGGCCGTCTGGACAGCGAAACAACTGCCCGTGCGGATAACGAGCGCATTAAACGCTACATCGCCAAACTCACCATCAACTCCGCCATCGCGGCGGGGATCGACGCGCATGTCGGCTCCATCCAGCCCGGCCGCATGGCAGATTTGGTGTTCTGGCCGCGTGCGAGCTTCGGCATCAAGCCGCGCGTGGTGATGAAAAGTGGCTTCATCGTCTGGGCCACATGCGGCGATGCCAACGGTTCGATGATGGATAGCGAGCCAAACATTCAGCGCCCGATGTGGGGCAGTTTGGGGCTTTCGCCCACGCGCCTCGGCGTCACCTTCACCTCACAGCTTGCGATCGACGCAGACCGCCCGCGCAAACTTGGCGTGCAGAAAAAATTTGTGCCGATCTCCAATACCCGCGCGCTCGGCAAGCAACACATGCTGCACAACAATGCCTTGCCGAATATCGAGGTAGACAGCGAAACCTTCGATGTCCGCGCGGATGGCGTGTTACTCTCCGGCCCACCCGCCGCGCATGTACCGTTAAACCGCAGCTACATGCTGCGGTGAGTCTTTACCTCCGCTTCGCGCAACGCAATGGCCGCACCATTCTGGCCGAGCGCCGCGTGCTCTACCCTTACGCCATCACCGCACCCATCAACCGGGCGGGTGTCGCGGAACTCACGCTGCAATCCATCTCCGGCGGGCTGTATGGGGGCGAGCATGTTGCCCAGCATATCCACCTGCGCCCAGGCGCTGCCGCCCGGCTGGTGCAACCCGCCGCCACTACGGTGCGGCGCCGCGCGGCAACCGGGCCGGCACGACAAACTATCAGTCTGAAAGCCGAAGAAAATACAACCCTTGTGTATGCCACGCGCCCACTGATCATGCTGCCCGACGCGGCCTTGGAGCAGAATTGGGAGATCACCACCTCTCCCGGTGCCCGCATCATGTTTTGGGATGGCTTCGCCAGCCACAACCCAAAAGGCGAAAAGCCAGAGTGGTCGCTCACCTCCCGCGTGAGCGTGCGCGGGCCAGATGGCAAATTGCTGGCAACCGAACGCATGGCGGTGGACGGCACGACATTGGCAAACGAGTTGCAAGGCATGGCAGGCCGTTTTAGTGCCTTCGGGAAAATCTGGTGTCTGGGCTTCACACCCGGCCAAACCATGCCCGATATCTCGTCGCAAGCCAGTTTCGGCCAAACCTTGCTTCCCAATAATGTAGGTTTTGCCATCGCCCTGGCGGCAGCAGATGGCGGCGCACTCTGCGCCGCGCTGCAGGAAATTCTGGGCAAGGCAGAACATCCAGATACAAGCTGGGTGCTTAAACCACCGGGCGCAGCGTAATCCGCCGCCCCTGCCCGGCCACACTGGCAATCCGTCCGCCTTCGGTGGCGCTCAACATCACCATGTCGCCTTCGGCCATCAAATCCGCCGCATCGGCAAAATAGCCAGGGCTGCCCGCGTCCGCCAGGTTATCGTTGCCAGCCTTGTAGTGCCAGAGCGTAAAGCCATTAGCATAGGCCAGCACCGAAAGATTACGCAGCGCGAAGGACATGAATTTTTCCTTTCTAAATATTTAAGATTACCTAAGGTTGTGCTAGCCTCTAGGCTTCTATTCCTATTTATCGAACAAAACAAGAACAAATGCTCGCGCATCTAAAAAGAACGGATAAAATTCCTATTTTGACCTTTCTCTTCTCAAGAAATCAGGTTAGATTTTTGTAGTTAAACGATTGACGTTTATAGCCATGCAGCATGACGATATCTGGCGAGCGATCGATACACTGGCGGCGGAGCGGGGGCTCTCGCCCTCAGCGCTGGCGCGTCAGGCGGGACTGGATCCGACGAGTTTCAATCCCTCCAAGCGCTGTTCTGGCGATGGCAAGATGCGCTGGCCTTCAACGGAGAGCATTGCCAAAATTTTATCCGTGACCGGCGCGCGGCTGGAGGATTTCTCGGCCCTGGTAAACGGCGCGCGCGCCATGCCGGAAGCGCGGCTGAAGGGCCGATCGCGCCTGCCTCTCATCGGCATTGCGCAGGCAGGTGCACAGGGGTTTTTCGACGATGGCGGCTATCCAGCCGGTGCCGGCTGGGATGAGGTGGAACTGCCAAGCGTCGCGGATGTGAACGCCTACGCGCTCAGCATCAATGGCGATTCAATGCAACCTGTCTACCGCCAGGGCGATACCATCGTGGTCTCCCCTGCAGCGCCGGTCCGCCAGGGAGACAGGGTGGTCGCCCGCAGCAAGGATGGTGCGGTTATGGCCAAACAGCTGCTGCGCCGCACGGCAGGGCGCATCGAACTAGGCAGCCTCAATCCGGATTTTCCGGATTTGCGCTTCTCAGCCCGGGATATTCTCTGGATGCACCGCATCATCTGGGCCAGCCAGTAAGGGCTTTAGGGCCCCATCACTTGAGGCTGACGCGCCAAAATGCTGCGGCTGAAAGCGTGAATTGGCCTCTTATTAAAGAGGTGCAGCGCATTCAGGGCGATGCGGCGGCATCAACCTGACCATATCGCGCTTTAGTCATCGTCCCAGTCGCCCCACCAGCCGCCAAGAACAACCGGGGGTGCCACCACGGTTACCCCGGGGGCACCGTAGCCTGCGCCGCGGCCATAGCCCGATGGATAATAAACACAGCCTGCAAGCGTAGCAGCGGCCAGAATTAACACAGCGCCACGGCGCAATCCCGCAAATCGTTTAAGTCCGGTTGAATGTCTCATCTTTGCATCCTTCGCCAAAAACGGCGGCACTAATACCCAAACCCATGGATTCCAGAATTTTGCGGCATCATTGCGGCGCAAAACTGGCAAAATGTAAAACTCTGCAACAAGCCACGCGCCATCATCTTGCCCGCCCCGGCATCGCCTGCGAGACTGCGTTATGGACTCTCCTGTTCACCACCTCGCAAAAGCAGATTCACGCCTGGGCAGTTTCATGGCGCGCGTCGGGCCATTGCGGCGTGAGAAGCCGGAACATACCGAACTCTATCCAGCCTTGTTGTCCGCCGTAGCGCATCAACAGCTTCACGCCAACGCCGCGTTAGCCATTCTCGGGCGGCTGAAAACCGCATGTGGTGGAGATCTGCCCAATCCGGCCACGCTTCTTGCCATGCCAGATGATGCCGTTCGCGCCTGCGGTTTCTCCGCCTCAAAAATGGCGGCCATCCGCGATGTGGCAGCCAAGGCGGCGGATGGCACCATCCCCAGTCGCACCCGCG
>JAKBCD010000054.1 GCA_021808205.1 Pseudomonadota bacterium
CCGCAGGCGAATCTCTCGCTGCTCAACCTGTTTTTGCAGGCGGATGCGGTGGTGAAGCTGGTGATGATCATTCTGCTGATCGCCAGCATCTGGGTATGGACGATCATTATCGAGAAGGTCATGACCATGCGCCGCGTCAACCGCGAGGCGAACGCATTCGAGGATAATTTCTGGTCTGGCGGCAGCCTGGACGAGCTCTACGAACGCGAAGGCACAGACCCGACCAACCCGATGGCCGCGGTGTTCGGGGCGGCGATGAGCGAATGGAAGCGTACCGCGCGCATCGCCGGTATCGAGATTGCCAAGACCAGCGTGAAAGAGCGCGTAGACCGGGCGATGAACGTGACCATCATGCGTGAGATGGACCGGCTGGAGCGGTTCATGATCTTCCTCGCCTCAGTTGGTGCCACGGCGCCGTTCATCGGCCTGTTTGGCACCGTGTGGGGCATCATGCACTCTTTCTCGGCCATTGCGGCTATGCACAACACCGACCTCGCGGTGGTGGCCCCGGGCATTGCGGAAGCGTTGTTTGCCACAGCCATCGGCCTGGTCGCTGCCATTCCGGCGGTGCTGGCCTTTAACAAGATCTCCAATGATCTTTCACGCTTCGCAGGAAGGCTGGAAGGGTTTGGCGCGGAGTTTTCCGCCATCCTCTCCCGTCAGGCCGAGGAGCATAAGTAAGTGGCGGGCGGGCTGATCGGCGGCGGCAACAACGGCAGGCGCCGCTACCGCCCGATGGCGGAGATCAACGTCACCCCGCTGGTGGACGTGATGCTGGTGCTGCTGATCATCTTCATGGTCACGGCGCCGATGATCACTTCCTCGGTGCAGGTGAATCTGCCGCAGGCCAATGCCAAGCCCGCCAACGCGGATTCCAAGCCCATTACCGTGACCGTGGATGCCAAGGGCAATGTCTACCTGAACAACAGCCAGATTCAACTGAGCAATCTGGTGAGCACTTTGCAGGAAGCCTCTAAGAATAATGCGGACCAGCGCATTTTCATTCGCGGCGACAAGCAGGTGGATTACGGCGTGATGTTGCAGGTGATGGCCGATATCGTGCAGGGCGGTTTCACCAAAGTCTCGCTGCTGGCCCAGCAGCCCGGACAATAAGCCCGGGCGAGGGAGTAGAAATTGGACCGCGATCTGCGCCGGAGCGCGATTGTTTCCTTTGCGATTCACGCGGCGATCATCATCGCCGCGATCGTGACGTTGCCGTTGCAGCCGTTGAACACTTCGGCCGATGAGAGCGTTGATGTGGAGCTGGTGGGCCCCACCCAGCCGCAAACCGCGCAAAATACCGGAAAAGTTGCCGCGCAGTCCAACCAGCCGGTGGTGCATCAGGGGCCGGTGAACCCCAAGCAGCCAAAGCCGCAGCCCATCGTGGCACCGCCGCCCCCACCACCCCCACCGCCGCCGGCGCCACCCAAGCCGCCCACGCCGACGCCACCAAAGGCGGCGCCGCCCCCGCCGCCGCCCGCGCCAACCCCGACACAAGCGCCAATCCCTCCGCCACCGCCGCCGCGCCCGCCGCAGAAGCAGACGAGCACGCAGAAGCCGCCGCCGAAGCCGCAGCCGGTGACCAAGCCGCCGGCGCCGGCGCAATCGGCGACGCATCAACAGCATGAGGTGAAGAACCCCTTGCCGCTGAGCAAGAATATCCTGAACACGCTCTCACAACTGCGCGTGAACCAGGCGCAGGAGAAACCACCGACGGCGCAATACAACCCCGACCAGGGTGGTGCGCCCAACGGCGGCGGCAGCCCCAACAGCACTGCCAATTCGGGGTTGAACGAAGCTGACCGCAACGCCATTGGTGCGCATGTGCGGCCCTGCTGGAATATTGATGCCGGAGCACCGGGCGTGCAGAATTTCTCCGTGCAGCTGCTGGTGACGACCGATGCCACAGGAACGGTACGTAACGCCCAGGTGGCGCCTGCCTCGCAGGGCAATATGGGTGATCCCATTTACGCGGCCTATGCCCAGCGTGCCGTGGCGGCCGTGGAGAATTATCAATGTGCAACACTGCCATTGCCGTCCTACATGCTCGGCAAGGTCAATACCTTCCTGTTCAACTTCACCCCGTAAGAGGTTCGATGATGACGCGTCTTATTCTGCCGCCATTTTCCCGCCGCCGCCTGCTGGGCACGGCTGGTGCCGCGAGCCTTGTGGCCCCCGTTGCCTACGCCCAGAGTGCGCCGGCCACCTCCAGTAACGGCCCGGCCATCAATGTCAGCGGTGCGCAGAACGCGCCCATTCCCATCGCCATCTCGCCCTTCGATACACAAGGCGTGGGTGCGCAGATCACTCAGGTGATCACCGATGATCTCAGCCATTCCGGGCTGTTCCGCGCGATCGACCCGTCCAGTTTTGTGCCGAACTCCATGAATAACGGCACGCCGGTCTGGCAGAACTGGAGCCTGCTGGGTGCACAAGGGCTGGTGACGGGCGACGTACAGGATGCGGGTGGCGGCCAGTTGCGGGTGGAATTCCGGCTCTGGAACGTGCAGAGCCAAGCGCAGGTGCAGGGCACAGCCTACACCACCACCCAGGATAACTGGCGGCGCATTGCTCATATTATCGCGGATACGGTGTATCAGCAGATGATTGGCGAGAAAGGCTATTTCGACAGCCGGGTGGCATTCATCTCAGTTGCGGGGCCGGTGACCAGCCCCATCCGGCGCCTTGCCGTGATGGATTACGACGGGGCCAACGTGCAGTTTCTGACCGACGGCGCCAACATGGCGCTCTCACCCCAATATAATCCGGCCCGTCAGCAATTGGCGTTTGTCAGTTATCGCGGCGGCGCCAACCCCAGGGTTTACCTGTTCGACCTGCAAACAGGTGCCACCCAGCTGGTGGGTGGGTTCGGGGAAATGACCATTGGCCCGCGCTTTTCGCCGGATGGCAATGCGCTGCTGATGTCGGTCTCGCGCAATGGCGGGGCGGCGATTGTGAAGACGAGCCTTGGCGGCGGCGGGGTAACGGAGCTGACGGACAGCAACTCCATCAATGTGACGCCCTGCTATTCGCCGGATGGTTCACAGATCGTTTTCAACTCCGACCGCGACGGCAACCAGCAGCTTTTTGTCATGAATGCGGATGGCTCGGGCGTTAAGCGCATCTCCTTTGGCCCCGGGCAGTATGCAGAGCCTTGCTGGTCGCCGCGTGGCGACCTGATTTCGTATACGTTCTGGGGTTCGGGTGGTTTCTCCATCGGTGTGATGGCGCCGGATGGCACCGGCGAGCGGATTCTCTCTCAGGGCTTCCTGGTTGAAGGCTCCACATTCTGCCCAAATGGCCGCGTGATCATGTTCTACCGCCAATCCCCCACGGGTTCGGGCCATAGTTCGAATCTGGTAACCATCGGTGTGGATGGCTTCAACGAGCGCCTTGTGAACACACCCACCTACGCATCTGACCCGTCTTGGGGGCCGCTGCTGGCGTGAACCAAGTTGTCTGCCGGCGCGGCTTGAGCGTGTCGGCAGGCTTGCGAGCTCATGCAAAAATGTCACATGTCCGCAAACCCTGCTTCACTTAGAGCTCGATGACATGAGATTGTCCGGCCTTGCCGGGTAAATTTATGTCTCAATTGCCGTCTGAGGCTCTGATATATTTATCGATTCAAGAATCAACGCGGGTCGCGACGCGATTCAACCGAATCCGATCAGGCTCTAACGTCCTTTGTTTCAGATCAAAGAAGAAGCGGCGCGGAGCGCCTAATCTGAACCCGTTGAGTTGGACGGGAGTTTTATCTCATGAACATCAGACTTCGTTCTGCTGCGGCGGTTTTGCTCGCGGTCACCGCTTGCACGCCAGCTCTGGCGCAGAACATCTTTACCGGCCCGACGGGCTATGAGGCAGGGAATATTCTGGTTCGCGCCGGGGTGATCGGCGTGATGCCCGAAAACCTGGGCAGTGCGGTAACGGTGACGGGTGTGGGCACGGTGCCAGGGCTGCAAGTGCATGCCAGCAGCCAGATCACCCCGGAAATTGACGGGTCGTATTTCCTCACCCCGCATTTGTCGCTGGAGCTCATCGCTGCGACCAGCCGCCACAATACCTGGGTTGAGGGTGGCGGTGTCGGCAAAATCAAGGTCGGTGCCGTTTGGGTGCTGCCACCGACGTTGGCCGCACAATATCATTTTGCACAAATCGGGATGATCCGCCCTTATCTCGGTGCAGGTGTAACAGTGGCGTTCTTCTATGGTACCAGCCCGGCGGCGGGTGTGTCTTCCACCAGCTATTCCACCGCCGTTGGCCCGGCACTTGATGCCGGTTTTGATGTGCCGGTGGGTGGCAACTGGTCCGTGAATTTCGACGTGAAACAGATATTCATCAATACCGCCGTACATCTTAACCATGGCGCCTTCGCTACGGCGCATACGGAGCTGGACCCGACGGTGGTGCGCCTTGGCATCGGGTACAGGTTCTGAGCTTCGTAGCATCGGCGGAACCGGACGGGGCGGCTTTGCTCGCCCCGTTTGCGTCTATGGATGCATCCTGGCGCGTTCCGGGTTGAAATTGGCGCCAGAATGCGCCATAGGGCGCGCGCCTGCATCGTGCAGGCAAATTCACACGTGGGGGCCTTTCCTGGCGCAAGCCTAGAGGTCCGGTGTTCTCTCCAGCTTCTGGGCAGAATACTTCCCCCGCGGAGGATAAAACCGGATTGATATAGGAAAGAGAACTGCCAATGGCACTTCCTGATGTTTCCCTGCGCCAGATGCTTGAGGCTGGCGTGCATTTTGGCCACAACACCCGCCGCTGGAACCCGCGCATGGCGCCGTATTTGTTCGGCGTGCGCAACCAAGTCCATATTATCGACCTGCAACAGACCGTTCCCCAGATGGAGCGTGCGCTGAAGGCCATTCGTGACGTGACCGCCGCCGGTGGCCGCGTGCTGTTTGTGGGCACCAAGCGCGCTGCCGCTGACTACGTGGCTGACGCCGCGCAGCGCTGTGGGCAATATTATGTGAACCACCGCTGGCTGGGTGGCATGCTCACCAACTGGAAGACCATCACTGGTTCCATCAAGCGCCTGCGTCAGATGGATGAGATGCTGGCCGGTGAGGCGCATGGCTACTCCAAGAAGGAGATCCTGAACTTCACGCGCGACCGGGAGAAGCTGGAACGCGCCCTGGGTGGCATCAAGGACATGGGCGGCCTGCCGGATATCTTGTTTGTGATCGACACCAACAAGGAGAAGCTTGCCATCGAGGAAGCCAATAAGCTGGGTATCCCAGTTGTTGCCATCCTCGACTCCAATTCAGACCCCGAGGGCGTTACCTACCCGATCCCGGGCAATGACGACGCGATTCGGGCCATTACCCTCTATTGCGACTTGGTCGCCGGTGCGGTGCTGGATGGCATTTCCGCTGAGCTGGGCGCCTCCGGCGTTGATCTGGGTGCCGCCGCCGAGCCGGTGATGGACGAACTGCCGGCCGAGGGCTGATTTTCCGCCACGCCGAGAGGCGGAGCGATTTTCAAGAATTAACGCGCGGTGCCCGCTCCGGGTGCCGCGCAAACACGTGATGAGGAGCAAACACATGGCCGAAATTACCGCTGCCCTGGTGAAAGACCTGCGCGAAACTACAGGCGCTGGCATGATGGACTGCAAGAAGGCGCTGGTTGAGACCAATGGCGACAAGGAAGCCGCCATAGACTGGCTGCGCAAGAAGGGGCTTTCCGCCGCCGCCAAGAAATCCGGCCGTGTGGCTGCCGAGGGGTTGGTTGGCGTGGCGCTGGCGCCGGGCAAGGTCGCCATGGTCGAGATTAACGCCGAGACTGATTTTGTCGCCCGCAACGAGGCGTTCCAGGCTTATGTGGAAACCGTTGCCAAGCTGGCGCTGGATGTCGGCGAGGATGTGGAGGCTCTGAAGGCCGCCGCCTATCCCGGCACCGGCCGCAATGTGGCCGATGAGGCTGTGCATCTGGTTGCGACCATCGGCGAGAACATGAATGTTCGCCGTGTGGCCGTGATCAGCGTGTCTGGTGGCACTGCCGCCGCCTATATCCATGGCGCGTTGAAGCCGGGCCTGGGCAAGATCGGCGTTATCGTCGGGCTGGAAGGCAACGCCAACGAGGCGCTGGAGACGTTGGGCCGCCAGATCGGCATGCATGTCGCCGCCACCCGCCCGGATGCGCTGGATGTGGCCGAGGTGGACCCCGCCGCACTGGAGCGCGAGAAGAACGTGCTCTCCGAGCAGGCCCGCGCCTCTGGCAAGCCCGAGAACATCATCGAGAAGATGGTCGAAGGCCGTGTGAAGAAGTATTACGAGGACGTGGTGCTGCTGGAGCAGGTCTGGGTGCATGACGGCGAGAGCAAGGTGAAGGACGTGGTTAAAAAGGCTGGAGCCAAAGTTTCCCGCTTCGTACGCTTTACCCTCGGCGAAGGCATCGAGAAGGAAGTCTCCGACTTCGCGGCCGAAGTGGCAGCTGCCGCCGGGGTTTAATCCTCGTCTTCTTTGCGCTAACCCATGGGGCGGCCCAGGCATTTTGCTTGGCGCCGCCCTTCCTATAAGGACGTTCCATGACCAGCCCATCTGAATATAAGCGCGTTCTGCTGAAGGTTTCCGGCGAGGCCCTGATGGGCAAGCGTGACTACGGGCTGGATACGGAGACCGTGAACGCCATTGCTGTCGACGTGCGCGATGTGGTTGCCATGGGGGTTCAGGTTTGCCTGGTGATCGGCGGGGGTAATATTTTTCGTGGCATCGCTGGGGCTGCGGCGGGCATGGACCGCGCCCAGGCTGATTACATGGGCATGCTGGCCACGGTGATGAACGCGCTGGGCATGCAGTCCGCGCTGGAAAAGATGGGTGTGCCGACCCGGGTACAGAGCGCCATCTCCATGGAGTCTGTCTGCGAGCCCTATATCCGCCGCCGGGCGGAGCGGCATATGGAGAAGGGCAGGGTGGTGATTTTCGCCGCCGGCACCGGCAATCCCTTCTTTACCACCGATACCGCCGCCGCCCTGCGCGCCACCGAGATGAAATGCGACGCGATGCTGAAGGGCACCCAGGTGGACGGCGTCTATTCCGCCGATCCGCGCAAGGTGAGCGATGCCAAGCGCTATGAGGAGCTGACCTATCTGGATGTGCTGGCCCGCGACCTTAATGTGATGGACGCCGCTGCGATCTCGCTCGCGCGCGAGAACAAACTTCCCATCCTGGTCTTCAACATCCATGCGCCCGGCGCCTTTGCCGCCGTCATGCGGGGTGAGGGCCTCTTCACCCGTATCATCGAGAGCTAAGAAGGTTCTTTAAAAATGGCCGATATTGAAGCGATCAAAACCGATCTCACCCGCCGGATGGATGGCGCGCTTGAGGCCTTGCGGCGGGAATTCTCTGGCCTTAGGACCGGCCGCGCAAGCCCAGCGCTGCTGGAGCCGGTGAAGGTGGAAGCCTATGGAACGATGATGCCGCTGAACCAGGTGGCCACCATCGCCGTACCGGAAGCGCGGATGATCACCGTGCAGGTTTGGGACCGATCAATGGTGAATTCCACCGTGGCTGCCATCCGTGATTGCGGTTTGGGGCTGAATCCGCAGCCCGATGGCCAGATCGTCCGCGTGCCGTTGCCGGTGCTGACCGAGGAACGGCGTATCGAACTGGTGAAGGCTGCCAATAAATATGCCGAGGCCGCCCGCATCGCGGTGCGCGGTGTGCGCCGGGATGGCATGGAGCAGATCAAAGGATTACAGAAAAAGTCCGAAATCTCCGAAGATGAGGAGCGCGATTGGGCCGAGCAGGTGCAGAAGCTGACTGACGGCTATATCAAGCGTGTTGATGAAAGTTTCGTCGAGAAGGAAAAGGATATCCGGCAGGTCTGATGGCAGACGCCGCCTCCCATTCAGTGCCGCTGCATGTTGCCATAATCATGGATGGCAACGGACGCTGGGCCGCCGCCAGGGGTTTGCCCCGCGTGGCGGGCCACCGCGAAGGGGCTAAGGCCGTGCGCCGCGCCATCGAGGCGGCGGTGAATCATGGGGTGCGCTA
>JAKBCD010000055.1 GCA_021808205.1 Pseudomonadota bacterium
AACTATGTCCGTTCCGGGCGCCTCGGCCCGAAACGTATGAAGGTATCCGATCCATGTCCCTGCCCCTTATGCCCAAAGCTACCGCAGTCTGGCTGATTGACAAGACCGGACTCACCTTCGAGCAGATCGCCGATTTTTGCGGCATGCACCCGCTGGAGATCCAGGCCATTGCGGATGGTGAAGTGGCGCAGGGTATCAATGGCTACGACCCCGTGGCCAATAAGCAGATCACCGCCGAGGACATCACCCGTTGCGAGGCCGATCCCTCCCGCCGCCTTAAGCTGCTGCCACAGCCGGAGATGCACAAGAAGCAGAAGGGCGGGCGCTACACCCCGGTTGCCAAGCGCAACGACAGGCCAGACGCGATCTTGTTCCTGCTCCGCAGCTACCCGCACCTCACGGATGCGCAGATCGTCAAGCTGCTGGGCACCACCAAGGACACCATCCAGAAAATCCGCGACCGTTCACACTGGAACAGCGCCAGCATTAAACCGCGCGACCCCGTCATTCTCGGCCTCTGCAAACAGGCTGACTTGAACGACGCGGTTGCCGCCGCGAATGACAGGCTGACGCGCGAAGGGCTAACCCCGCCGCCCCCGCCCAGCCCCAGCACGGAAGCTGCCTAACCCGCACGAAAAAGGGGGCCTTCTGGCCCCCTTTCCGTATTAGTCGCGGCGTGAACCCCTCACTGCGTTCCTAGTCGTTCCATTTCTTCCTTGAGTCGCAATTTTTCCAACTTTAAACGGGATATGGCCATCATGTCAGGTTGTGGCCGCCTATCCTCAGCGGCAATTTTGTTTTCAAGGCTGGCGTGGCGCCCCTTCAGGGCATCGATACGCGATTGCAGGTTCATAATGCCTGGTGTCTCCTAATGGCTGTTGCCAACGAAACTCCGGGCCGCCCCCATATCCTGGCAGATCAGCCCGGATATTCAGGCTAGACCCAACACCGCCAAACTGTCATCTAAAATCGGGATGAGATTATTCGCATCCGGATCAATTCCGTGGATAACCGAATTTTTCCATCACCGGGCCATGGGCTGCCCAGATTTTCGCGGCCTGTTCCGGCGTCAGCTGCTCTCGCCACCCCCCCGCTTTGCCCGCCCTGAAAAATTTTCCGCCCTTGGTACCGCTCGCCTGGTAGCCGTCCCGGTCTTCCTGTCCCGCCAGGGTGGTAAAACTGCTGAAATCAATCGCCCGCCGTAGGCGCTCTGGTTCGTATGCCGCATCCCGCGCCCCTAGAAACCGGATCATCCGCCCAAACCCGCGCATTGGGTCTGCAATCAGGTCCTCATACCGCACCAGCAGCCGGCGTGGTGCCGCTACCCAGGAGAGTGCATGGCGCGACCAGGTAGAGAGCAGCTCAAACACCTGCACCCCGTTGCTGGCATTGGCCGCCCCTTCCTGGCCCATGAAGTCAATCATCTCATCTACGCTCCTGCCGATGAACGCGGCGTAGGAGAGTGCCACATCCCTTGGGTCGCGCACGATATAAATCGCCCCGGCGGTTGCCCCCGGCGTGCAAAGGTCAGCGCCATGAACCGATAAATTCGCGTTATGGGTTTTCACGAAAACCAAATCCTCATGCAGCCGGGTGAGTGCCTCATGCACCTCAGGCCGTTTCGCCTGCACAGCCTGGGGTTCCAGCACCTCTCCCGGGGCCCCGAAAAACGCGGCCGCGCATTCGGCCACGGAAAAATCCACCAGGCTGTTTATGCTGTGCGGCGTCTCTGTATTCACAATGTAATTATGCAGAAACACCCGCACCCAGGTATTGCCGGATTTCGGGTAGGAGGCGAGCCAGACAAGCTTGCCCATGGCTGTTCAGGCCGCCTCGGCGGCTTCCTCGGCGGGCTGGTCCTGCCCGAACAAAAAGTCGATATCGTCGGAATTGAACGCCATGCCACCGGCTTCCTGGAAGGCGATGCTCGCCAGCTCCGCCTTGCGCTGTTGCAATTCCAGAATCCGCTCCTCCACCGTCTCGGTGGCGATCAGCTTGTACACGAACACAGATTTCGTCTGGCCGATCCGGTGCGCGCGGTCTGAGGCCTGGGCCTCCACCGCCGGGTTCCACCACGGGTCGTAATGGATCACGGTATCCGCCGAGGTCAGGTTCAATCCGCGCCCGCCCGCTTTCAGCGAGATCAGAAACAACGGCACTTCCCCCGCCTCGAAACGCTGCACCGGCGTGGCGCGGTCGCGCGTGTCGCCGCGCAGCTCCACGAAATTGATGCCCGCCGCGTCCAGGCGCGGTTTGATCAGGTCCAGCATGGAGGTGAATTGCGAGAACACCAGAATGCGGCGGCCTTCCGGGATCAGCTCCTGCACCATCTCCATCAGATCATCCAGCTTGGCCGAGCTTTCGGTGCCACGGGCATTGCCGAGCTTCACCAGCCGCGGGTCGCAACAAGCCTGGCGCAGCTTCAGCAGCGCATCCAACACAATCACCCGGCTCTGCGCCAAAGTGCGCTCGGCCATCTGCTCCTTCACGGTCTCATACAGCGTGCCGCGAATGGTCTCGTAAAGCTCGCGCTGGTCCGGTGCCAGGGTGATGCGCCGCAGAATGGTATGCTTGGGCGGTAGCTCCGTCGCCACCTCAGACTTTGTGCGCCGCATAATGAAAGGCTGGATGCGGCTGATAAGCTGCCCGCGCACCACCGGGTCGGCGTTTTTCTCAATCGGCGTGCGAAAGCGCTTGGTAAAGCCGCGCCGGTCGCCCAAAAGCCCCGGCATCAGAAAAGCAAATTGCGACCACAGCTCATCCAGGTTATTTTCAATCGGCGTGCCGGAAAGGCAGATTTTATTGTCAGCCTTTAGCTGGCACACCGCGCGCGTTGCCCGTGCCTCGGGAGATTTAATCGCCTGCGCCTCATCCAGCACCGCGAGATGCCAAGGCAGCACGCGCATAAACTCAATATCGCGGGTGAGCACGGTATAGGTGGTCACCACCACATTGGTTTCTTCCAGCCTGTCCCGTTTCTCGTGCCGCTCCATGCCATGCAGCACCACCACGCTCAAATGCGGGGCGAATTTGCGCAATTCGGCGGTCCAGTTCGCGACCAGAGAGGTTGGCACCACAATCAGCGCCGGGGCGGTCAGGCGGCCTTCGGCGTGCTCCACGCAAATATGTGCGATGGTCTGCGCGGTTTTGCCGAGGCCCATGTCATCCGCCAGAAACGCGCCCAGCCCGTGGCTCGCCAGATGCTGCAGCCAGTCCACGCCCTGTTGCTGGTAGGGGCGCAGCGCGCCCTTGAATGCCTTTGGCACCTCCACAGGGATAATCTCCGGTTCACCCCGGAACCGCTCAACATAGGCTTCGATATCAGCGGCGTTCTGCCAGGACGTGGTGAGCACATCCTCCAGGTCCAGCACCGTGGCGGCGGCCCCCACCGGCAGCACCAGGTTTTTCTCAGCCGAGCGCCCGGCCGCCTCGATCAAATCGCCCATCACCGCCAGCAGGCGTTTGATCCGCTCTGCCGGCAGCTTGACCACGCGGCCATCCTCCAGCGAGGTGATGATCTCGCCCTCGACAATCTGCGCCGCCTCAATGCCGCCGCGCGCCAGCAAATGCTCCAGAATCGGCAGCAGCGGGTGGCGCTCGCCATCTATCTCGATGCCGAATTCCAGGCTGAAACTGCCCTTTTCGCCATCCTGCACCACCATATCGAGCTGGCCGACATTATCGGCAAGCTGCGGCCCGAAATTCGCATCGATTTGCGCCTGCCAGCCTTGGGCAGTTAGCTCCGGCACCCGCACGGCTACAAAATGGTGCCATTTCGCCGCCGCTTCCTCGCCCCTAAACACCAGTACGCGCTGGCCCCGGGCGGATTTTCCGTCCGCCACGCGCATCTGCACAAAACCATCCTGGCGCAGCGCGTCCAGCGCCTCGGCCTCGGCGGCGGGGTCGCGGCGGATAAAGGCAATCTGCCCGCCGGAGCGCACGCGCACGAAGGGGTTCTCCTCCGAGCCGTCAACCCGCACGCCGCCATAATCGAAATCCAGCGTCAGCACGTCGATCATGCGCTGGCGGTTATGCTCATCCGGCCCATGCACCCGGCGCAGGCGCAGCACCGGCACCATCTGACGCTCCAGCACTGTCGCACCCGGTTCCGGCGCCTCCTGCGCCATCGGCAGCAGCGTGGCGGCGGGGCGGGCGCGCCGCCCAGTGGGGCGCGGGCGCGAAGGTTGCTGGGGGTAAATGCGCTCAGCAGCGGGCACGATGGTGTCGATCAGCCCCTTGGGTTCGGCTTTGCGCAGCGCAGGGAATTTCGCCAATGCGGCCAATGCGGTCGCGGCCAGATGGCGGCAGCCGCGCTCGCCGCAGGTGCATTCGCGCTCAGCGAAGGAAATCCGGCTGCCCTTTTTCTCCGGCGTGATAGAGGTGATGCGCCTGGTGCCGTCCATATCCTCAACCGCACCTTCGATGGTGTCGCCCGAGAGCGACACATCCTTCACAAACCCCAGCGCGATGACGCTCTGGGCCCGGCGGATAATGGCGGAATCAAAAATGCGGTCAAAATCTTCGGCGGAAAACGGCACCGGCATTGTCTATCCCTTAACCCCTTGGCTTTCAGGCCCGGAATGCCCGGGCGAAAGAGTGTAATACCGGCTTCGCCGGAAAAGACCAGAGGAATTAGGGTTAATCTTGCAGGCGGCAGGTATCTGGTTTTGCGCGTGGGGGTGGTGGGGCGGCCACGCGCAAATCACTTGATCAAATTGGTAAAACCGTTGGTTAGCGGGTAGCGCCGGTCCCGCCCGAAGGCTTTCGCGGTAATCTTCACCCCCGGCGGGGCCTGGCGGCGTTTATACTCGGCCCGGTCCAGCAATTTTATCACCCGCAGCACGGTAGGGCGGTCATACCCCAGGGCTACAATCTCATCCGCCGAGCGTTCATGCTCAATCAGGTTTTCCAAAATCGCGTCCAGCACATCATAAGGCGGCAGGCTGTCCTGGTCGGTCTGGTTCTCACGTAGCTCCGCCGAGGGCGGCTTGGTGATAATCCGCTCCGGCATCGCTGGTCCGGGCTTCGTCAGCGCCCCTTTGGGGTGGTGCTCATTGCGCCAGCGGGAAAGTTCAAACACCGTGGTTTTATAAATATCTTTCAGCACCGAATAGCCGCCGCACATATCGCCATAAAGCGTGGCATACCCCACTGACATCTCGGATTTATTGCCCGTGGTGAGCAGCATCGGCCCGAATTTGTTGGAAATCGCCATCAAAATCAGCCCGCGCGAACGGGATTGGATATTCTCCTCGGTAATATCCGGCTGCACTTGCGCGAAGGCCGGGGCCAGAGCCGCGCCAAAGGCCTGCATCGCCCCGGAAATGGGGATGGTCTCGTAGGGTATCCCCAGCATCCGCGCGCATTCCGCCGCGTCTTCCAGGCTGTGGGCTGAGGTATAGGGGCTGGGCAGCATCACCGCGCGCACGCGCTCAGGCCCCAGCGCATCGGCGGCCACGGCGGCGGAAATCGCGGAATCGATGCCGCCTGAAAGCCCCAGCACCACACCGGGAAAGCCATTTTTGTTCACGTAATCGCGCAGGCCCCACATCATCGCCTGGTAGATCAGTTCAAACCGGTCGGGCTCCGGCGGCAAAGGCTGCGGTTTACAAACCAGTCCCGCCTCAGTGCGGGTCCAGCGCGTCAGCGTCACCGCTTCCTCAAAATACGGCATCTGCACCGCCAGGGTCCGGTCGGCATTCAGAATGAAGGAAGCGCCGTCGAACACCACCTCGTCCTGCCCGCAAACCTGCGCGGCAAACACATAAGGCAGCCCGGTTTCCACCACCCGCTCCACCGCCAGCGTTACGCGCACATTCTGCTTGCCATCCTCATAAGGCGAGCCGTTGACGGAAAGCAGCATCTCCGCCCCGGTTTCAGCCAGTGTTTCCGAAACATGCGGCAGCCACCAATCCTCGCAGATCATCACCCCCAGCCGAAAACCCCGAAACACCACCGGCCCAGAAGGCATACCCGCATCAAACACCCGCTTCTCGTCGAACACGCCGTAATTCGGCAGCTCCACCTTCGCCCGCTTTGCCACAATCAGGCCGCCTTCCAGCAGAAACACGGCGTTGTGCAACCTTTCGCCGTCCCGCCAGGGCAAGCCCACGATCAGCCCCGGCCCGCCATCGGCTGTATCCTTCGCCAGTTCCGCCGCCGCCGCCTCGCAGGCCGCTACAAAGGCCGGTTTCAGCACCAAATCTTCCGGCGGATACCCGGCGATGGAAAGCTCCGGCGTCACCACCAAATCAGCCCCCAGCCGTGCCCCTTCCGCCCGTGCTTCGCGGATCTTCGCCAGGTTCTTGTCGATCGCGCCCAGATGCAGATTGATCTGCGCGATGGCGATGTTCAGAGATTGCGTCATAAGCCTACTCCGGCGGCCGCTTCCGGGCCCTTTGCTGCGCTCCGGTGCTCACGTACTTCAAGTACGCTCCGCTCCGATGCTCTCAAACGCCCCGTAATCGCCTCACCGGAGCGGCTTCTGAAACAATCTCGAGGCGTGCCACTCATGGCCTACTCCGGCACCTGGCGGAGCAAAAACTCCCGCCCGATCTTCACCCGCGAAACCCCGTCATAGGCCACGATATCCGCGGTGGCATAAGTCTCGCTCCAGTTTTCGGGGATAAAACTTCCCGTGCCCACCACGTCGATCGGCGCTTTCGCATCCGCCATCACCGAGCATTTCTCCACGCCAAAACCGGAGGACGCGACGATTTTCACGGCCCTAAACCCCGCCTCGTTCAGCGCCTCGCGCATCCGCCAGATGGCGGCGGCGGAAACCCCGGTGCCAATCAAATACCCAAGCTCCCGCTGACTGCGATAGCGTCGGAGCGCGCCCGGCGCGTTGCGTTCCAGCACGGCATAGCTTTCCTGCGGCCCCAGCCCTTCCAGATACCGCCCGCCATGCGTATCCAACCGCACGGAAAGCTGGCCTACCGCCGCCATTTCAGGAAACCGGCGGCACACTTCCAGCGTGTCCGTCACCTCGCGCCCGAAATAATCGGAAAGCACGGTCACCGGCTCGCCCGGATAGGTCTCCACGAACATCTCTGCCGCGCGCAAAGTGGACCCGGCATAGCCGATCAGCGCATGGGGCATCGTGCCATAGCCATGCGGCGCGCCGAAATAATGCGCCGTCCAGTCATTGGCGTTGCCAATAAAGCCCTTTGCCCCTTCCGCCTGGGCAGCGCGCGAGCCGACAGCGCAGGCATAGGCCATCATCTCCTGCATCTCCGCCCCGGCGCAATGCCGCGCCTCCATCGCCAGAAACGCGGCATTCGGCAGGGCGGCGGCCATCTGGAAGGCGTTATGCGCCGCCACACACGCCGCCCCTATTTTCTGCAAGGCCAGAGTTTCCAAATCCGCCAGGGCTTTGAGGCTGCCGGTCACGTAAGCCAGCGGCTCGCCCGCTCCCACCCATTCGCCTTCCTTGTGCGGCAGCTCTATTTTGAAGTCCTGCCCCCGCGCGGCCGCCACCGCCTGCAACCACTCCACCATCATCGCCGGGGCGCACACCACCGGGCGGCGCAGAAAAATGGCATAGGTTACAACCGCATCGCCAAACCGGCTCACAATCTGGCGGGTGCGGTTGAAATAGGCGTCAGTCCGGGCGGTAATTTCGCCGTCGGCCACCGGCGTCGGTGTCACGTAGCGGTCCGGGACGCGCGGCGGGATTTCAGTTCCTCAGCCAGATAGAACGCCACCTCCAGCGCCTGCTCGGCATTCAGCCTTGGGTCGCAGAAGGTCTCGTAGCGCGTGCCCAGCCCTTCCTCTGAAAGCCCGCGCGCACCGCCGATGCATTCGGTCACGTTCTGCCCGGTCATTTCCAGATGTGCCCCGCCCGCGATGGTGCCTTCGGCCTCATGCGCGTCGAAAAACCCACGCAACTCGGCCACGATATCATCGAACCGCCGGGTTTTGATCTTGG
>JAKBCD010000056.1 GCA_021808205.1 Pseudomonadota bacterium
CGCCCCCCTTCGTAACCTTAAAGAACAGGCAGGCTAACCCCATATGAACATACATGAATACCAGGGCAAGGAATTGCTGAAGTCCTTCGGTGTCGCGGTTTTGGACGGCTATGTCGCCTGGACGCCCGAAGAAGCAGTGGACGCCGCCAAGAAGCTTCCTGGCCCCATCTATGTCGTGAAATCCCAGATTCATGCCGGTGGCCGTGGTGCGGGCAAGTTCAAGGAAGACTCCAACGGCAAAGGCGGCGTGCGTCTGGCCAAGAGCCTGGACGAGGTGCGTGAGGCCGCGAGCGCGATGATCGGCCACACACTGATCACCAAGCAGACCGGCCCGGCTGGCCGTCTGGTGCGCCGCGTTTATGTGGAGGCAGGCTGCGACATCAAGCGCGAGCTTTATCTCTCTTTGCTGATCGACCGTTCGGTGTCCGAGGTCGTGATTATGGCCTCCACTGAGGGCGGCATGGAGATTGAGGAAGTCGCCGAGCACCACCCCGAGAAGATCCTGCGCGCCCCGGTTGACCCGGCCTCTGGCATTTCCGGCTTCCATGCCCGCAAACTGGCCTTCGGCCTGGGCCTTGAAGGCAAGCAGGTGGGCACCTTCACCAAATTCGTCACCGCCATGTACAACGCCTTCGTGGCGCTGGACATTGCGATCATCGAGATCAACCCGCTGGTCGTCACCGGCGCCGGTGAGATCTACGCGTTGGACGCCAAAGTCACCTTCGACGACAACTCCCTCTACCGCCACCCGCAGATCGAAACCCTGCGCGACGAAGGCGAGGAAGACCCGAAGGAGCTGGAAGCCAACAAGTACTCGCTCTCTTATGTGGCGCTCGATGGCAATATCGGCTGCATGGTGAACGGTGCGGGCCTGGCCATGGCGACCATGGACATCATCAAGCTCTACGGCGCCGAGCCCGCGAACTTCCTGGATGTTGGCGGCGGTGCCACCAAGGAGCGCGTGACCGCAGCCTTCAAGATCATCCTCTCCGACCCGAATGTCGAGGGCATTCTGGTGAACATCTTCGGCGGCATCATGCGCTGCGACGTGATCGCGGAAGGCGTGATCGCGGCGGCGCGCGAGGTTTCGCTCTCCGTGCCGCTGGTGGTGCGCCTTGAAGGCACCAATGTGCAGCTCGGCAAGGACATCATGGCCAAATCCGGCCTGCCCATCATCCCCGCAGACAATCTGGCCGATGCGGCCGAGAAAATTGTTAAAGCCGTGAAGGAAGCCGCATAATGGCCATTCTCGTCAACAAGAACACCAAGGTCATCACCCAGGGCTTTACCGGCGCCCAGGGCACATTTCATTCCGAGCAGGCGCTTGCCTACGGCACCAAGGTCGTGGGCGGTGTGACCCCCGGCAAAGGTGGTACCACGCATCTGGACCTGCCGGTATTCAATACCGTGGGCGAGGCCGTGGCCAAAACCGGTGCCAATGCCTCGGCCATCTATGTGCCGCCGCCCTTCGCGGCCGACTCCATCCTGGAAGCCATCGATGCTGGCGTCGAGCTGATCGTCTGCATCACCGAGGGCATTCCGGTGCTGGACATGGTGAAGGTCAAGCGCGCCCTTTGTGGCTCCAAATCCCGCCTGGTGGGCCCGAACTGCCCCGGCGTCATCACGCCCGATGAATGCAAGATCGGTATCATGCCGGGCCATATCCACAAGCGCGGCTCCATCGGTATCGTCTCCCGCTCCGGCACCCTCACCTATGAGGCCGTGGCACAGACCACGGCCGCCGGGCTTGGCCAGTCCACCTGTGTTGGCATCGGCGGTGACCCGGTGAAGGGCACGGATTTCATCGAGGTGCTGGATCTTTTCCTGCATGACGAGGAAACCCAGGCGATTATCATGATCGGCGAGATCGGGGGTCCCTCCGAGATCGACGGCGCGGAGTTCTTGGCCAGGCACAAAATTAAAAAACCGGTCGTAGGTTTCATTGCGGGTGCTACGGCTCCTCCGGGTCGGCGCATGGGCCATGCCGGCGCGGTTATTTCCGGCGGCAAAGACACCGCCCAGGCGAAGATTGCTGCCATGAAGGAAGCGGGTATCTTCGTGGCAGACAGCCCAGCCTCTCTGGGCAGCACTATGCTAAAGGCGTTAAGCGCCTGATTTCATTAGCCCCATGGTGGCAACACCGTGGGGCTTTTTTTTGTCCTGGGCGCAAGTTAGGGTAAAGTTGTTGTAACTATGCGCATGCGGCAACCCAGCCTCATCACCATGGTAACGCTGTAATAACATTGCTGCCTTATATGCGCCGCAAAAGAAGCCCTGCATATCTTCAGCCTAGCCGATTCCAAAAGCCAGGCGGCGGGTTCTAGGAGAGGATTGTTTATATGGCCGGTGTGGACGTGATTGCGACGGCAATGAACGGGTCAAACGCCCAATTCATCGCGCAGCTTTATGCGAAATGGGTGGAAGCCCCTAACTCAGTTGATCCCGATTTCGCGGCCCTGTTCGCAGCGCTGGACGACGACACCCGCGCCATCTTCACAGATGCCAGTGGCGCGTCCTGGGCGCCCCGCCCTTCCGTATTCGAAACTGTAAGCACCGATGCCGCACCCAGGCAGATTAATAGTGCAGCCTCTGTCGCGGCAGGGTCCCGTGCCGCGACGCTTGATTCCATCCGTGCCCTTATGCTCATCCGCGCCTATCGCGTGCGTGGCCATCTGGAAGCGAAGCTCGACCCACTGGGTCTGAAGCAGACAGGCTACCATTCCGAGCTCGACCCCGCCTCCTACGGCTTTACCGAAGCCGCTGACTTTGACCGCCCGATCTTCCTGGATGGCGTTCTAGGGTTCGACACCGCCACGCTGCGCGAGGTCATGGCGGCGCTTCGCCAGAGCTATTGCGGTGATATCGGCGTTGAGTTCATGCACATCCAGGATCCAGCGCAGAAAAGCTGGATTCAGCGTAGAATCGAGGGTGCGCCATGGCTTGCCGCCTACGACAAAAAGGCCAAGGTCAAAATCCTGAAGCAGCTTACCGAAGCGGATAGCTTCGAAACCTTCTGCCAGAAGCGCTTTGTCGGCACCAAGCGTTTCGGGCTTGAGGGCGGTGAGAGTACGATTCCAGCACTGCACGCGATCATCGAAATCGCCGCCGGCAAGGGCGTGCGCGAGATCGCCATCGGTATGCCGCATCGCGGCCGCCTCAATACGCTGGTCAATATCGTCAAGAAGCCGCTGGTGGCATTGTTCTCCGAATTCGGGGGCAACTCCTTCAAGCCCGATGACGTGCAGGGTTCGGGCGACGTGAAATACCATCTCGGCACCTCGACGGACATGGTGATCAACGGCAACCAGGTCCACGTCTCCCTGCAACCCAACCCCTCGCATCTCGAGGCGGTGGACCCGGTGGTGGTCGGCAAGGTCCGCGCCCGCATGGATATGACGGGCGACGCCACCCGCAAATCCGCGATGGCCATCCAGATGCATGGCGATGCCGCCTTCGCCGGGCAGGGGCTGGTTTACGAGACTCTCGCGATGAGCCAGTTGATCGGTTATCGCACCGGCGGCTCGGTGCACCTGGTCGTGAACAACCAGATCGGCTTCACCACCGTCCCGGCGCATGCCTTCTCTGGCATGTATTGCACGGACGTCGCCAAATCCGTGCAGGCGCCGATCCTGCACGTAAACGGCGACAATCCGGAGGCCGTAGTCTATGCCGCGCAGCTTGCGGCCGAGTTCCGCTGCGAATTCGCAACGGACGTGGTCATCGACCTGGTCTGCTACCGTCGCCACGGCCATAACGAGAACGATGAACCGGCCTTCACCCAGCCGATCATGTACAAAGCAATCCGCTCGATCCAGACCACCTGCGTTCTCTATGCCGAAAAGCTGGCCAAAGAGGGCTCTGTCTCTGCCGAGGAGGCAAAGGCGATCCATGACGCCTATACCGAGGAGCTGGAAGCCGCCTTCGAGGGAGCCAAGGACTACAGGGTCAACAAGGCGGACTGGCTGGAAGGCCATTGGGCGGGGCTGAAGCAGGCCGGCGATGATGTCGAGCAGCAGGATGGCGTGACCGCCGCGCCGCTGGCGCAGCTGCAGCAGGTGGGCAAGGCGCTCTACACCCCGCCGCAGAATTTCGAGCTGAACCCGAAGATCGCGCGTCAGCTCGAAGCCAAGAAGCATATGTTCGAGACCGGCGAAGGGCTGGACTGGGCAACCGGCGAGGCGCTGGCCTTCGGCACGCTGCAGCTGGATGGGCACCGTGTGCGCCTCTCCGGTGAGGATGTGCAGCGCGGTACCTTCTCCCAGCGCCATGCCGTGCTGGTCGATCAGGTCAACCAGAACGAATATGTGCCGCTGAATAACATCCGCGAGGGGCAGGCCCGCATAGAGCTATTCAACTCGCTTCTCTCGGAGGCGGGCGTGCTCGGGTTTGAATACGGCTACTCCTTGGCCGACCCTTCGGTGCTGGTGCTGTGGGAAGCGCAGTTTGGCGATTTTGCCAATGGCGCGCAGGTAATCATCGACCAGTTCATCGCCGCCGGTGAGACCAAATGGCTGCGCATGTCCGGGCTGGTGATGCTGCTCCCTCACGGCCAGGAGGGTCAGGGGCCGGAGCATTCCTCCGCCCGTCTGGAGCGCTATCTGCAGCTCTGCGCTGAAAACAACTTCATCGTTGGCAATATCTCAACCCCGGCCAATTATTACCACGCGCTGCGCCGGCAGATGAAGCGCAACTACCGCAAGCCGCTGATCCTGATGACGCCGAAATCCCTGCTGCGTCATAAGCTCTGCGTCTCGCCGCTGGCGGATTTCGCGGAAGGCACGGGTTTCAAGTTCGTGCTACCGGAGACCGACGAGCTTGTGGCGCCCGAGCAGGTGAAGCGCGTCGTGCTCTGCTCTGGCAAGGTTTATTACGATCTGCTGGCCGAGCGGCGTGAGCGCGGCATCAAGGATGTCGCCATTGTCCGGCTGGAGCAGATCTATCCGTTCCCCGCCAAGGCCCTGAAGGCGGCGATTGAGGGCTATAAAAACGCGGAGCTGGTGTGGTGCCAGGAGGAGCCCGAGAATAACGGCGCCTGGTTCTTTGTGGATCGCCGGATCGAGGCGGCGCTGGAGTGCTTGGGCAATGCCGCCAAGCGTCCGCGCTATGTCGGCCGTGTGGCCATGGCCTCGCCCGCTCCGGGCCTGGCCAAGGTTTATGCCGCCGGGCAGGCGGCCCTGGTCAACGAGGCGCTGAGCGTCTAATCCCCGTTTCACGACAAGAGAGAGCAGGAGTTTCCATGTCGGCCGAGATCAAGGTTCCCACGCTGGGCGAAAGTGTTGCCACAGCCACCATCGCCCGCTGGATCAAGAAAATTGGCGAGGCCGTTGCAGCCGACGAGCCCGTTGTCGAGCTGGAAACAGACAAGGTTACCGTCGAGGTGAATGCCCCGGAAGCCGGTGTGATCGCCGAGATCGCCGCCGATGAGGGGGCTGAGGTTGCCCCGGGCGATGTGCTGGGCATGATCGACGCCAAGGGTGCTGCCGCGGGGCCGAAGAAGGAGCCTGCTGAGGCCGCAGCACCCAAGACGGGTGTCAGCCCGCAGCAGGAGGCTCCCGGCCCGGTCGCCCGCCCCGGTGTGGGCGCGCTGCCCGCCGCCGCCAAGCTGGCCGCCGAGAAGGGCGTGAGCACCGCCGACGTGACCGGCACCGCCAAGGGCGGCCGCGTTTCCAAGGGCGATGTGCAGGACTTCCTGAACAAGCCGGCCGCTGCCGCCGCCGCCGCCGCGCCAAAAGCCCCGCGCGCCAATGATGTGCGCGAGGAGCGGGTGAAGATGACCCGCCTGCGCAAGACCATCGCCAACCGCTTGAAGGAGGCGCAGAACACCGCCGCCATGCTCACCACCTTCAATGAGGTGGATATGAGTGCGGTGATGGCGCTGCGTTCGTCCTACCGCGACGTGTTCGAGAAGAAGCACAAGGGCATCCGCCTCGGCTTCAACGGCTTCTTCGTGAAGGCGGTGTGCGCGGCGCTGGCCGAGTTTCCGGCGGTGAATGCCGAGATCGACGGTGACGAGATCGTCTATAAGAACTTCGTCAATATGGGCATTGCTGTCGGTGGCGCCAATGGTCTCGTGGTGCCGGTGATCCGCGATGCGCAAACCAAGTCAATCGCCGAGATCGAAGCGGAGATCGCAGGCTTTGCCAGGAGTGCGAAGGACGGCACGTTGAAGCTGGATCAGCTTTCCGGCGGCTCCTTCTCGATCACCAATGGCGGTGTTTACGGCTCGCTGATGAGCACGCCGATCCTCAACCCGCCGCAATCGGCGATCCTTGGCATGCACAAGATTCAGGATCGCCCAGTGGCCGTGGATGGCAAGGTCGAGATCCGCCCGATGATGTATCTGGCGGTCTCCTACGATCACCGGATCATCGACGGCCGCGAGGCTGTTTCCTTTCTCGTGCGTGTGAAAGAGAGCATCGAAGATCCGCGCCGCCTGCTGCTGGAGATCTGAAAAATAAAAACGGCCCCGGAAGGGGCCGTTTTTTATCGCGGCAGATTTTTGCAAAAGCCACGGGAACATTTAAGCGCTTGCTAGCTCGCGTACCGGTACAAGGTTATCCAGGAACCGCTCCGCGCAAGCCCGCCAGGAATAGTGCTCCGCATAGGGGCGGCAATGACCGCGGTCGATTTCCAATGCCTCTAGGCAGGCCCTGCGTAAATCCTCATCCAGCGCACCCACGGGCTGCGGCGCCTCGCCCAGAATATCCATCGGCCCCGTCACGGGATATGCCGCCACCGGCAGACCGGAGGCCAAGGCTTCGAGCACCACCAGCCCGAACGTATCGGTCCTGGAGGGAAACACGAACACATCCGCCCCGGCATAGGCCGCCGCCAACGCCGCACCATGGCGCGCCCCGGCAAAATGCACATTGGGAAATTCTTTTTCCAGCACCCTGCGCTGTGGCCCGTCGCCTACCACCAGTTTCGACCCTGGAAGTTCAAGTTTCAGAAAGGCACGGAGGTTCTTCTCCACCGCCACCCGGCCCACATAAGCAAAAATGGGGCGTGGCAGATCCCATTCCTCTCTTGGCTCCAGATGAAACGCGTCCAGATCCACCCCACGCGACCAGGAGCGCAGATGTTTAAAGCCCCGTACCGCCAGCTCTTCGCGCAGCGATTGCGTCGCAACCATCACCGCCGCGCTCGTGCCATGAAACCAGCGCAGCCAGGCATAGGTTAGGCGAGACGGGATGCGCGTGCGCGCCTCCAGATATTCGGCAAAACGCGTGTGGAAAGCCGTTGTGAAATTCAGGCCCTTTTTCTTCGCATAGGCTCTGGCGGCTATCCCCAGCGGCCCTTCTGTTGCCACATGCAGCGCATCGGGTTGGAACGCCTCGATGATCTTCGCCAGCTTGCGGCCGGGAAGCAGTGCCAGCCGGATTTCCGGGTAGGATGGCATCGGCATGGTGTTGAACCTGTCAGGTCCGACCACCTCGACGATCTTGCCCATCGCCTGCATCTCGGCGGTGATCGTACGCAGGGTTCGCACCACACCGTTTACCTGGGGCTCCCAGGCATCGGTGACGATGAGAATGCGCGCGAGACCCGCGAAGGCCAGCAGCGGCTCAGGCTCCTGCTGATACAGCACTGGCGGTGCCGGTCTCGCGTGGCAGGGCGGTGAACTCCGCGGCGATTGCGTGCAACGCCGGGGCTTGCGCGGGTGCCAGTTTCGGCGCCGGGCGGGTGAGCATGGAGAGCTTCTGGCGTGCCACCCAATCCACAAGCTCCAGCCGTCCGTCGAAATGCTCGACAAGTGCGGTGCAGCTTTCCACCCAATCGCCAACATTCAGGTACATCACACCGTTCACCTGGCGCATTTCGGCGTGGTGGATATGGCCGCAAACCACGCCATCAAACCCACGGGCTTTCGCATCGTCGGCCAGCGCAGTCTCAAACCGGTCGATCGCC
>JAKBCD010000057.1:0-333 GCA_021808205.1 Pseudomonadota bacterium
CGTGCACCGCGCCGTGCGGGAGCTTTCCGCAGAGGGTGCGCTGCTGCGCGTGCAGGGTGCAGGAAGTTTCGTGCAGGCCCCTGCCCGGCGCTCGCCTTTACTGGAAATCCACGACATCGCCGAGGATATCGCCAAGCGCAACCATGTACACAAGGCCGAGGTGCTAGTGTTGGAAAGCCGCGCCGCTACTTCCGAGATCGCGGCGGAATTTGCCTTAAAGCCGCGCGCCAAGCTGTTTTATTCCGAGATCCTGCATTTCGAGAACGGCGTGGCGGTGCAGTTCGAGGAACGCTATATCGCCCCGGCCTTCGCGCCAGATTACCTGGCACAGGA
>JAKBCD010000057.1:343-7903 GCA_021808205.1 Pseudomonadota bacterium
CATCACCCCAAACCGCTACCTGCAATCCATCGCGCCGCCTTATGAGGTTGAGCATGTTATTCATGCCGCGGCACCGGATGCCCGCCTGCAAGCCCTGCTTCAGCTTGGCCCGTATGAGCCTTGCCTTTGCCTGCTGCGCCGCACCTGGGCAAAGACAGGCCCGGCCACACGCTCTTTGCTCACCCACCCTGGCAACCGTTACAGCCTGGGCAGCCGCTATAAACCGGGGGATTTCAACGCCCGCCCCGGGTAATGCCGAATCGCTTTCCAAAATCTTTCTGCGGCGTTAAATTTTATACATGCCGCATTTGGAGGCGGTGAATATTGGATCGCGACATTCTGCTTCTTTCGTCCACGCTCTGTGTCTTGTGCCTCGGCATCATCCTGGTCTCTGTGGATATTTTCGCGGGCACTAGGCGCAAGGTGGTCACGCTGGCGCCGCCAAAGGATGATTTGCGGGTTTTTCTTCGCATCGCGCCGCCTATGACCAAGTCGCCCACCCAGCCTGGCCCCAACGAATCACTACAGCCCGGCCCCACGACCTATGAAACACCGCCCGCCCCGGCGGAATTCATTTTCCGGCGCCGTGTTTCTCGGGATTTTGCCTCCATGGAGCTGAGCCACAAGCGCTTCCGCTCGGCAACGGAAACCGAGGCAGCAGCCCCAGCACCGGTAGAAATCTCCATCATCCGCAACGAGATCCGCGCCGTGCTAGAGGCCCCGGCGCCAGCCGCGCCACGCCACGCCCGGCCGGTGGCAGAGCTGATCTGGACAGAAGCGGACCGCCTCGCCGTGCTCTCCCTCGCCGGCGCCACCCCTGCGTCAGGCCTTGCATTGCTGAAACGCCACGGCATTGGCACGCTCATCGCAGCCCCTGGCCACCCGTTCCGGCAAGCCTGGGAGGCTATCGACATTCTCCTGCTGCCCGATGGCCCAGATACCACGCCTCCCCTCGCCGCCCGGCTGCGCGCTAAGCTCGCCCGAGGGGAGCGGGTCGCGTTTTACACCGAAACCGGGCTCAGCGGCGCGGCAGCCTTGCTCGCGGCACGGTTTTCCAGCCGCCAAGCGGATCGTTCATCAGCGCGATGAGCGCAGAACCCTCGACCAGATTCTTCGACAGGCGCTCTGCCGCAGAGCCGCCCTGCAAAGAACAGCTATCTTACTGACAGTTTTTCGTGGTTTCAGAGGCTGATGCCAAAGCCGGATGAACTCCTCTTTGCCCTGAAAGCCTATTCCGGCGCAATGCTGGCTTTCTATATTTCCTGCCGGCTCGGGCTCGATAATCCGTATTGGTCGATGGCAACCGCCTTCATCGTCGCGCATCCCTTCGCCGGGGCCATGCGCTCCAAGGCCCTGTACCGTTTTTTTGGCACGCTCATCGGCGGCACTGCGGCGGTGGTCATGGTGCCAAACCTCGTTAACGCCCCGGTGCTGCTTTGCATCGCCATGGCGCTCTGGGTGGGGCTTTGTCTCTACATCGCCTTGATGGACCGCTCCCCGCGCGCCTATGCCTTCATGCTCTCTGGCTATACGGCAGCCATCATCGGCTTTCCCTCTGTCACCAATCCCGGCCATGTGTTCGAAACCGCGCTGACCCGATGCGAGGAAATCACGCTTGGCATTGTCTGCACCACCATGGTCGGCACGCTCTTCATGCCGCGCGCGCTGGGACCGGTGCTGGCGGCACGAATCGCATCCTGGGTGAAACCGGCCGTGGAATGGTCCAGCGCCGCACTGGCCGGCGAAGGCGAGGCCGAGACCGCGCGCAATGCTCGCCGCCGCCTAGCGTTCGAAGCCACCGATACGGCGATGATGATCTCACAACTCGCCTACGATATTTCGAACATGCAGCCTTATGTGCGGCAGGTCACGCGGCTGCGCATGTATGTCATCAGCCTGATGCCAGTACTTAGCTCCATCGGCCATCGCGTCGCGGAGCTTCGCCGCCTTGGGGGCATTACCCCGGCTTTGCAGACCGTGCTGGCGCGAACGGCGGAATGGATTCAAGCGGGGGTGACAGAAGACGCAGACCCGCTGCTGGCGCAAATTCAACAGCTCCACAATGAGCCGCCGGATTGGCAAGGGCTGCTGCGGGCCAGCTTGGCGTTGCGGTTGGAGGAGCTTGTCCGCATCGTGCATCGCTCGCGGCAGCTGCGCCTGCACTTAACCTCTGGTTCCCCGCCCCCGGAAAACCCCGCGGTGGAGGCGGAATATATCGCGGTGCTGCGGGAGAACCGCGACCACAAGCTGGCGTTTCTCTCTGCTTGCTCGGCCACGCTTGCCATTTTGCTTGTCAGTGCGATCTGGATTCAAACTGCCTGGGCCTATGGCGGGGGAGCGGCCATCATGGTCGCTGTCGCCTCCTCCTTTTTCGCCGCGCAGGACGACCCAGCCCCCGCCATAGCGCTCATGCTGCGCAACGCCGTGATCGTGATCGTGGGCATCTTCGTCATCAACTTTGCTGTCCTGCCCACAATAACCGGTTTCGACGAACTTTATCTCGCTCTGCTGCCGGCAGGGCTTATCATCGGCGTGCTGGTGTCGCGCCCGGCCAGCTTTGGCACCGGCATGGTTCTGGGTGCGATCGGCGCCACGCAGCTTGCCCTGGGCAACGGCTACAACGTGGATTTCATCAAATTCGCCGAAAGCTCCTTCAGCCTTATCGTCGGGCTCGGCAGCGCGCTGGTGTTGACACGGCTCATCCGCTCGGTGGGAGCGGCGTGGAGCGCGCAACGTCTGATGCGCGCCAATTGGCACGAAGTGGCCGCCGCCGCCGAAGCCGCCACCGCCCCGGACCGCGCTGCGATGACCGGCATCATGATGGACCGGCTGGGGCTGATGATGCCGCGCCTGGCCGCCGTGGCCTCCGGCGCTGACAGCGCCGCGGCGCATACGCTGCTGAACCTGCGCGTCGGGCTCAATCTCGTCGGGCTGCACCGCGAGCAATGGCGCCTGCCGCCTGAGGCGCGGGCCGGCAGCCAGCTCGTCTTTCACCGCCTCGCCGCCTTCTACCGTGCAGACCCGCGCCAGCCGCCCCCCCCGGCTATCATTCACGCGCTTGACGAAACAATCACCACTCTGATGCACGACGCGGCGGCGTATCGCGAGGCGCTGATGATCCTCTCGGGCTTGCGCTCGGTTCTCTACCCTGATGCTGCCCCCCCGGAATTCGCATTACCCGCCCCTGAACTGGTGACTACATGATCGGCGAAATCAATATTTACGGCGTGCTGTTTCCACCGCTGCTCATCTGGGTGTTCATTGCCTTGCTGCTCTCCGCGGCGGTGCGACGGGCCGTCTCCGCTTTGGGCCTTTACCGTTTCATCTGGCATCGCCCGCTTTTCGACCTTTGCCTGCTCGTCATGCTCACCGGGCTGGTCAGCCTGATGGCCAACCATTATTTCTGAAACCGGAGTGCCATGAAGCCCGTTTCCTTCATCTATCGCTTTATCGTCACGCTCGGTGCGCTGGCCGTGGCTGGAGTCGTCGCTTGGCAGCTCTGGATTTATTATATGGAGAGCCCCTGGACGCGCGATGGCCGTGTGCGCGCGGATGTCGTCTCGCTGGCGCCAGATGTCTCTGGCCCCGTCGTACAGGTTTTCGTGCACGACAACGAGTTCGTGCGCAAAGGCGCGGCACTGTTCCAGGTCGACCCCGCACGCTTCAACCTCGCATTGGCACAGGCCAACGCCGCCCTGGCGCAGGCCAAGGCAACCGAGGCCAAGGCGTACGCCACGATGCTGAACGCCGAGCAGAATGCCGCACGATACGCCGCCCTTTCCAGCAGCGCCACATCCGCCATCTCGCGTGACGACGCCAGCACGCAGTCCCGCGCGGCGCAGGCGGAATATGCAGCAGCACAGGCGGCATATGCGGCGGCGCAGGCGGATCTCGGCGAGGCGCAGCTCAATTTGCAGCGCAGCACCGTCCGCGCGACCGTAAACGGCATCATCACTAATTTTTCGATGCAGCCGGGGGATTACGTGACCGCCGGACGCGCTGTCATCGCCATCGTCGATACCGACTCCTTATATGTAGACGGCTATTTCGAGGAGACAAAGCTTCGCCATATCGAGCCCGGCGACAAGGCAAAGATACAATTGCTCCAGGGCGGCCCCGCCATCACTGGCCACGTTCAGGGCTTCGCAGCGGGTATCGCGGATTCCGAGCGGATCGCCGCACCCACCTTGCTCGCGGATGTAAACCCCACCTTCACATGGGTTCGTCTGGCGGCGCGGGTCCCCGTGCGGATCGTACTGGATAAAGTGCCCGCAGGCGTGAACCTGGTAGCGGGCATGACCTGTACGGTCACCATCCTGCCAGAGAAAAAGCCGAAATAACCAGAGAAACCACCGGCTCTAATTGCGCGCGTAAAGCACCCGCAACACCACGAACCAGTTCTTTTGATTGCCCGAGAGTAGCCCCTGCGCAGTGGCGTGCAGATGCTCCATCGTCACCGCGTCGTCGACATTGCCGCCGATCACCTGAACCATACCCGGCCCGCCGCCCGTGACAATGCTGCAATGCGCGGGAAAGAGAAACGAAGTTGGCAGAGCGGCAAATGTTAAGTTGCGTGCCCATCCGCGCGGGAAACAGACAAGATCGCCCAGACGTGGGGCGTACATCTTCGGGTTCTCCGCGATCAACAATTTGCCAGCATGATAAGGCCGCGCGGCATAGTTGATATAATAAGAGTGATCCGCCGCGTAAGGAAACGCAGGCCCTGCGCCCGCGATGCGCATAACGTATGAGATGAACGCGGCGGACCAGGCGTAATCGCCATTTTTATGAACCGGAAACACCTTGCCATTGGCATCGTGCTTGCCGGTCCAGCGTGTATCCGGCTGATCGGCGTTAAGCCCTTCCCACCAATATTCGCCTACACGCTGCCACAAACCCTGCTGGCGCTCGGCCATCGTAGCAGCGTGCTGAACATAGCCGGCACCGTCATTGTCATCCACGCGCTCGCCCCAAAGCCGCCATTCCCGCAGCGCGATGGCCACGGCAGCACTGCGAGAGAAAGCCTCATAGGGCTGGTTGGCAAATGGGGGCGCATGATTCCCCGCCGCGCAGGAGGATAAAAGCCACAAGCAAAGCGCCGCCGTCTTTCCAGAAAACTCCGATCCCACAAACTTACGGCATCCGGCGGCGGGCGTCCTCATGCGAGGTCGCTGAACATCTCTGTCAGCATCGGCTCGGTGGCATCGCACAACCCACGCTCAGTGATCAGCCCGGTGACAAGCCTCGCAGGCGTTACGTCGAAAGCCGGATTTGCGGCGGGGCTTGATGTCGGTACGATACGCACTGTGGCAATAGAGCCATCCATGGCACGGCCAGTCATCGTGGTCACTTCGCTCGCGGCACGCTCCTCGATGGGGATTTCGGAAATCCCGTCGCGGATCGTCCAATCAACGGTGGAGGATGGCAGCGCCACCCAGAACGGCACCCCGTTATCGTACGCACAGAGCGCCTTTAAATACGTGCCGATCTTGTTGCAGACATCACCCTGGCGCGTGACGCGGTCAGTGCCAACGATCACCAGATCCACCTCGCCATGCTGCATGAAATGCCCGCCGGCATTGTCCGCAATCACGGTGTGGTTGACGCCGTGCTTGCCCAGCTCCCAGGCGGTGAGGGATGCACCCTGATTACGCGGGCGAGTTTCCTCCACCCATACGTGCACGTCGATCCCAGCATCATGCGCCATATAAATGGGTGCGAGTGCGGTGCCCCAATCGACAGTGGCGATCCATCCGGCATTGCAATGCGTCAGAACATTCACCCGTTTCTTGGCTTTCGCCTTCTCCTCAATCAGCACGAGGCCATTGCGGCCGATCGCCGCATTCACCGCAACATCCTCATCGCAGATCTTCATGGCCTCCTCGTAGGCGGCGGCGGCACGGGCACCTGGCTTCAGCTTGCTCAACCGTGCGGCCATGCGCTTGAGCGCCCAACGCAGGTTGATTGCGGTGGGGCGCGTGGCCGCCAAAACTTCCAACGCCTGCGACAGGGCGGCATCAGAATTATCCATGCGCATGGCCAGCGCCACGCCATACGCCGCCGAAGCGCCGATCAATGGCGCGCCGCGCACCAACATGGCCTTTATGGCATGCGCCATTTCTTCAAGCGTGGTGAGCCGGACGAGATCAACGCTCCAGGGTAGCTTGGTCTGGTCGATGATACGAACAGACCAGCCATCAAGCTCATCCAGCCAGATCGAGCGGTAGGGCGTGCCGTCAATTTTCATAGCGTAAAATTTTCCTAAAGTTTTTCATGTAGCGCACAGACAAGGGTGAATAGGCGACGCGCGGTGGAAAAATCAATCGCCAGCTTTCCTGCAAGCCGTTCCTTTATCAGTTCGGCACCTTCATTATGCAGCCCACGGCGGCCCATATCGATGGCCTGGATGCGCGCCTCCCGCCCCTCTGCCACAGCACTCGCATAAGAATCCAGCAACATCCGGTAATCGCGGATCAGCGTCTTGAATGGACCAAGCGCCAACAAAACCGCCTGCACGGGCTGGTCGGTCTCATCCCGCACATCAAACACAAGCCGGCCTTCCTGAATTGAAAGATGCAGAATACTTTGCATATCCGGATGCCCCGGCAGATAAAATTCATTCTCCTGCGCAAGGTCTTGCACCGCCTGCTCCCGGTCGGCCTGCTGCAAAGAAGATATCCGATGCAGCGCCTCGCCACCCAGAACAACCCGCGTCAGCCTGCCTTTTGCAACCGCCATGCCCGTCTCCAGCGCTTCATATCCAAAGATGATGTGATCTTCATCCAAGCTGCGAAGTCGCCTCATCCACCAATTCGCCGCAAGCCTGCAACGCAGCATAACCTGTATGGAAAGTCACGACAAATCAGGCTGAGGCGGCCGCGCTTCCTGCCGGATATTGCCTATCCATTTCTTCATCTACACCCCGCGTGTGGCATCGTGCTGAACGCCATGCAAACCACTTCGCAATGTTATTTTTCCGAACCATCTTGTTTGTCTCTAGGACTGACCAAAAGACGTCGCACGCAAGACGCTCCAGCGGCGAAATCAATCACGATGGCAGAGTATTCATGCTTAATAAAAAAAAATGCGTAAATAAGGTTGTTTACTGACGCTTTTTGTTGACAGCACGATGCGAGAGGCAGAATAGCGATTCTTGCGTGCATTACGCGATTCGCGTCGCAGCCGATTTTTTTCTGCCGGTCAAGAAGTCCGCACGCAAAAAATGAAGAAGGGCGGCGTTAGCCGTAGGAAAAGACGTTTCTGTGCCGGACCGCGACCTACAGAGTTCAACCATAACCTTGAATGCAAGGAGCAATTCTCGTGACCATCGAAGATAAGAACGATACGCAGCGCGCTCAGCCTCTGGCTGTGCGGGCAGCGGCAAAAAAAGCCGCCCCTGCCAAAAAGCCGGCAGCAAAAAAGGCGGCCGTAAAGAAACCAGCCGCTAAGAAGGCTGCACCCGCGAAGAAGCCGGTCGCCAAGAAAGCCGCTCCCGCAAAGAAGCCAGCCGCTAAGAAGGCCGCGCCCGCGAAGAAGCCGGCCGCCAAGAAGGCCGCTCCC
>JAKBCD010000058.1 GCA_021808205.1 Pseudomonadota bacterium
CGGGTTCGACCGGAACTGGCTGGCGTTGACGGTGCTGATCTACGCCGCGGCGCTGATCCGCTTTGCCTGGCAGAGCGAACGCGCTTTTTGCGAAACAAGCCTGTTGAAAAATCAGGCTGTGGCGCTTGCTGGCTCACTGGAGGAAGCCCACGCGCAGGCGGTTCAAACCGCCCAGGAGATGAGCCATCGCGCCATGCATGACGATCTGACCGGGCTGCTGAACCGTTCTGGCTTTATTCGTGAAATCGCCAGCCGGATCAGCGGCGGAACGGCACCCTTTTGCCTTATGCTGCTCGACCTCGACGGCTTCAGCTCCGTCAACGACACTTTCGGTCACCATTCCGGAGACTGTGTGCTTATCGAAATCGCGCGGCGGCTTTCAGAAACATTGCGCGGCGCCTTCATCATCGCCCGGCTGGGTGGAGACGAGTTCGCGATTTTTTATGATTCACAGGCAACAGATACGTCCCCAATCAAGCTTGCCACGCGCCTCATCACCGCTGTCGCGATGCCGCTTGCCTCTTTCGATGCCGACCGCTTGAGCGCCTGCATTGGCCTCTACACCGGAACCGAGCGTGATGTAACGGAGCTTTTAACCCGCGCCAATGAGGCATTGCTTGCCGCCAAGGCCGCTGGCCGGGGCCAATTCCATATATTCAACGAACAACTACGCGCCCGGCTGGAAATGCGCCGCGACATAGAACGCAACCTGCGCCGCGCGCTGGAGGATGGAGAACCAGAAGTCTGGTATCAGCCGGTGTTCGGCTATGACGGCCAAAAGCTGGTGAGCCTGGAAGCGCTTTTACGGTGGGACCACCCCGAACACGGGCTGGTGCCGCCGCAGGAGATCATCTCGGCCGCTGCCCTCTCCGGGCTTGCTGAGCCGCTCTTGCGGTATATTCTGTCGAATATTTGCCTGATGATCCAGGAATTGCGTGCAAGCGGGCATACCCAGGTGCGCGTGGCGATCAATATTTCTCCGCGCGAGATCTCACGCCTCGCCGTTGATGAGCTTCTGCTCTCAGAGCTTGCCCGCCACAATTGCCCGCCTTCCATGCTCGAAGTCGAGATCACCGAGGAAACCGCGCTGGATATCCGGTCCGTGCAGGATAAGCTGATCCGGCTGGCGCGTGGCGGCGTAAATATCACCATAGATGATTTCGGTGTCGGCTACTCCACCATGGCCACGTTGCGCCAAAGTTATGTGACCAAAATCAAGATCGACCGCAGCTTCGTAAAAGACATCGCGAAATCTCATGGTAACCAGATTCTGGTTCAGTCGGTTTTAAACCTGGGGCAGTCGCTCGGGCTTCAGGTTGTGGCGGAGGGTGTGGAAACCAGGGATGATGCCGCATGTCTGCGTCGGCTCGGCTGCGGTTTAATGCAAGGCTATTATTTCCTGCCGCCGGTGCGGCGGGCAGCGGCGCTGGAGCGGCTTGGGCTTGGCCAGCAGAACTGAACGCGGGCATCGACACTCCATTGCGCACCGGGCATGATACGCCTGAAGAAAGGGCTGGGCGTGGGCGTGGAATTTCAGGCTGAAATCAACATTATCCGGCAGAGCGGCTTGTTTCTGGCAGATTGGTATATCAACCAGCATCCGCAGGCATCCACGGCGGAAACAGACGGCATAACCCATTTCTGCCGCATTGGCTGGCGGGAAGCTGTTCGCCCCAACCCTTATTTTCACCCGCAATGGTATTTGAACCGCTACCCCGATGTGGCGGCCAACGGCGGCAACCCTTTGCTGCATTTCATCACCGCCGGCGAAGCGGAAGGGCGCGACCCCTGCCCTTATTTCTCCACCACCTGGTACCGGGAAACCTACAATTTGCTGCCCGGCGCCTCCTGCCTTGCGCATTTTCTCAAACACCGCCTCTCTGGCCAGGTAAATCCGGTGCCCGTGTTCGACGCCGCCTGGTATCTGGACCAGAACCAGGACGTGGCCGAAGGCGGCGCCGACCCGTTCGAGCATTTCCTGGCCTTCGGCGTGGCGGAGGGACGCGACCCTTCGCCGGAGTTTGACATCAAATTCTACCTCGGCCGGTATGGAAAATATCTACACGGGCAAAACCCGCTGCTGCATTATCTGGCCAACCAGGAAAGCGGCATGTTCCTGCCCAAACGACCGGAACAGGAAGGGCTGATCCCCGCCGCGATGCGCTGTGCCACCCGCCCCGCGCCGTTCTTCGAGGAATTCAGCCCCGCCCCCACGCACGCCACCCGCAAGGCGATGCTGTTGGCCTATTACCTGCCGCAATTCCACCGCGTGGCGGAAAACGATTCCTGGTGGGGCAAGGGCTTCACGGACTGGACAAACCTTGCCCGCGCCATGCCGCGCTTCGTGGGGCATGTACAGCCCCGCGTACCGCGCGACCTCGGCCATTATTCGCTCGACGATCCTGCAACGCTGAAGCGCCAGGTGGAGATGGCGAAGGCCGCCGGGCTTTCGGGTTTCGTGTTCTATTATTACTGGTTCAACCGCCACCGGCTGCTGGAAAAGCCGCTGGAACAATTCCTGGCGGACAAGAGCCTGGATTTCTCCTTCTGCGCCATGTGGGCGAATGAAAACTGGACCCGCCGCTGGGACGGGCTGGAGCGCGAGGTGCTCATCGCCCAGGAATATCTGGAAGAGGACGACGAGGCGCTTGTGGCAAGCTTCGCCCGGCTCTTCGAGGATTCCCGCCACATCCGCATCGAGGGCCGCCCGCTGCTGATGATCTATCGCGCCGGGCTGATTCCGGATGCGGTGGTGCGCATCCGCCGCTGGCGGGCCATGTTTGAGGCGAACCACGGCGAGCGCCCGCTGATCGTCATGGCCCAGAGCATGGGCGATGATTACGACCCCACCCCCTACGGGCTGGATGGCGCGGTGGAATTTCCGCCGCATAAGCTGAGCCAGGCAACACCGAGAATCAACGACAGCCTGGACCTGCTGGACCCAGATTTTTCCGCCACTGTGCATGATTACGGGGCGCTGGCCGAGACATCCCTGAAGCTGCCGGTGCCGGACTACCCGTTGATCAAAACCATCGTACCCGGCTGGGACAACGACCCCCGCCGCGAGGGCAAAGGGCTGGCGCTGCACAATGCCACCCCGGCCAAATATCAGGATTGGCTGGAAAAGCTCATTCACTACGCGGCGGACCATCCGTTCTACGGCCAGCGGATCATCTGCGTGAATGCCTGGAACGAATGGGCCGAAGGCGCGTTTCTGGAGCCGGACATCCATGCGGGTGCCGCCTTCCTCAACGCCACCGCACGGGCCATTTGCGAGCGGACGGCCGGCGACCTCGCCGCGGGCATCCTGCTGGTGGGGCACGACGCCCACGCCCACGGCGCCCAGCTTCTGCTGCTGCACATCGCCCGGCAGTTGAAGCGCCAGTGGGGTTTGAAAGTGCATCTGCTGCTGCTCGGGGTCGGCCCGCTGCTTGGGGCCTATTCCGAAGCGGCAGATGTGACCGTCGCCTACGACAAGACGATCATCTGCAACCACCTGGACCAATACCGGCGCCTGGGGCTGCGCCATGCCATCGTCAACTCCGCCGCCTCCGCACGGGTGGTGCCCTGGGCGGCGGCGCGCAATATCGAAAGCGTGCTGCTGATACACGAGCTGCCGCAATTGCTGAAGGAATATAACCTCGAAATCCAGGCGCGGCTGGGCGGAGCGGCAGCGCGCAAGCTGATTTTCTCGTCCGCCTTCGCAGCAGAAAAATTCCGCGCCGCGGCAGAGCTGGATGGCGGCAACGAAGTGGTTCTGCCCCAAGGCAATTATCAGCGCATAAGCTTCAACCCGCTGGCCCGCGCGCGCATCCGTGCCGAGCTGGGGTTGCCGGATGAACACTTCCTCATCCTCGGCGCCGGGTTTGCCGATATCCGCAAGGGGTTTGATTTGTTCCTGCAACTTGCCCGCCGGCTGGCGGCAAAGCGACGGGATGTGCATTTTCTCTGGGTGGGAAATATCGATTTCAAACTAAAAACATATTTTGAGCCAGAAATGGAATTTCTGCGCAACAGCGGCCTTTTCAGCCATGTTCCATTCACCGGCGAGGTGGCCGATTATTTCTCCGCCGCCGACCTGCTGGCGCTGACCTCGCGCGAGGACCCGCTGCCCACAGTGGTGATGGAGGCATTCGCCTGCGGCATTCCATGCGTGGCATTTGATGAAACTGGCGGCACACCTGAGCTGCTGCGCGCCGAACAGGCCGGCTATGTCGCCCGAACAGCGGACCTGGACGATTACCAGCAAGGGTTGGAAGCAATGCTGGACCGTGCGGCACTGAGACAACAGCGCCCACGCATCATGAAGATGGCGGAGGCGCGCTTCGACTTCCCGGATTACGTCGATAAACTCCTGAGCCTTGCCGCACCCGGGCTAAAGCGCATCAGCGCCATGGTGCTGAATTACAATTATGCCACCCATCTGCCCGAACGCCTGGGCAGCATCTTCGCGCAAACCTACCCGCTGCAGGAGATCGTGCTGCTGGACGATGCCTCCCGGGACAACAGCCTGGAGATGGCAACCCAAACCGCCGCCCAGGCGGGGCGGGAGATCAAAATTCTGCTGAATCAGCAAAATTCCGGCTCGGTTTTCGCGCAATGGCGCCGCGCGGCACAGGCGGCAAAGGGTGATTATGTGTGGCTGTGCGAGGCGGACGATGCCGCACACCCCACCTTCCTTGCCCGGTTGATGGAAGCGCTGGAACACGACGAAACCGCCCTGCTGGCCTTTACCGATAGCCGCGCCGTGGACGAAACCGGGCAGGAAACCATGCCCAGCTATCAGAGCTATTATTTCCAGTCCGGCGTGCGGGCGCTGGCGGCCTCTGGCAATTGGAACGCGCGGGACTTCGCCACGCGGTTTCTCAGCGTGCGCAACCTCATCCCCAATGTCAGCGCCGTGCTGTGGCGGCGCACGGCGCTGCTGGCAGCCCTGGATGCCTTGCCGGACCTGGAAAGCTGGAAACTGGCCGGGGATTGGCGGCTCTACCTCCAACTGCTCGCCACCCAACCCGGCACGGTGGCTTATGCGACCCAGCCGCTGAACACCCACCGGCGGCATGGCGGCGGTGTAACCGCCCGGCTGAGCGCGAAAGCGCACCTGCAAGAGATCCAGCGCCTGCACGAGGCGGCGTCGGAACTGCTAACGCCAGGAGATGAGATTTTGGCGGATCAGTCAGCCTATCTGACGCAACTTTCCGGCCAGTTCGCACGTGCAAAAAAGAATACCCCCGCCCCTGTTGCCAGACGCAGAAAGGTCTGATTGTACTACCCTAAGACCCCGGCGAAGCGATTGGAGCCCCTATGAAAATTTTGTTAACTGGCGGCTGCGGCTTTATCGGCTCCGCCGTTGTCAGGCGCGCCATCCGCCAGGAAGGGCATCAGATCGTCAATATCGACAAGATGACCTATGCCGCCTCCGAGGATGCGCTGGAGGATGCCCTAACCCACCAGAACCACACGCTTTTGAGGCAGGATATCTGCGACCTCGCCGGTATTCGCGCCGCTTTCGCGGCACATCAGCCGGACGCGGTGATGCATCTGGCCGCCGAGAGCCATGTGGACCGCTCGATCGATGGCCCCGCCGCGTTTGTGCACACCAATGTCACTGGCACCTTCATCATGCTGGAGGCTGCGCGTGAATATTTCGCAACACTCTCGGGCGAGAAGAAGGAAAAATTCCGTTTCCATCACATCTCCACAGACGAAGTTTTCGGCGCGCTGGAGGATAACGATCCGCCCTTTAACGAGCACACGCCCTACGACCCGCGCAGCCCGTACTCCTCCTCCAAGGCTGCGTCCGACCATCTGGCCCGCGCCTGGATGCACACTTACGGCCTGCCGGTGATCATCTCCAACACCACCAATAACTATGGCAAATGGCAATTCCCCGAAAAGCTCATCCCGCTGGTGACGCTGAACGCGATCGAGGAGAAGCCGTTGCCGGTTTACGGCGCTGGCCTGAACACCCGTGACTGGCTGTTCGTGGATGACCATGCCGAGGCACTGATCAAGGTCGTCACCCAGGGCACGCCGGGCGAGACCTATTGCATCGGCGCCCGCCAACCCCGCAAGAATATCGACGTAGTGAAGACCATCTGCGCCATTCTGGACCAGAAACTGCCCAGCCCCAACGGCGCGCGCGAGCGCCTCATCACTTATGTCACCGACCGCCCTGGCCATGACCATCGTTACGAGATCGACCCCGGCTCCGCCGAAAAAGCGCTGAACTGGACAGCCGCGCATGATTTCGAGCGTGGCCTCGCCGCAACCATCGGCTGGTATCTGGATAACCGCCCATGGTGGGAGGGCATCCGGTCCAAGAAATATTCCGGCCAGCGTTTGGGAGCCGCCGCGTGATCACCAAGGGCATTATTCTCGCCGGTGGGTCCGGCACGCGCCTGCACCCCATCACCCAGGCCAGCTCCAAGCAGCTTTTGCCGGTTTACGACAAACCGATGATCTATTACCCGCTTTGCACGCTGATGTTGGCGGGCATCCGGGAAGTGCTCATCATCTCCACCCCGCAGGATCTGCCGCAGTTCCAGCGCCTGTTCCATGATGGTTCGCATCTGGGCATCCGCATTTCTTATGCCGAGCAGCCCAGCCCCGACGGCCTGGCGCAAGCCTTCCTCATCGGCAAGGACTGGATTGATGGCGATGCCTGCGCGCTGGCGCTAGGCGACAATCTCATCCATGGCGACCATCTCTCCACCCTGCTGCGCGCCGCCGGGGCGAGGCCGGAAGGGGCAACCGTGTTTGCCTACCAAGTGCGCGACCCGGAGCGTTACGGCGTGGTCTGGTTCGACACCGATGGCCGGGCCGTGAACATTATCGAGAAGCCGTCCGACCCCAGTTCCAACTGGGCCGTCACTGGCCTGTATTTCTACGACCACCGCGTGACCGAGTTCGCCAAGCAAGTGAAACCCTCCGCGCGCGGCGAACTAGAGATCACCGACCTCAACAACATGTACCTGCAAGAGGGCACGTTGAAGGTGGAGCGATTGGGCCGCGGCACGGCGTGGCTGGACGCCGGCACGCCGGACAGCCTGCTGCAATCCGCCAATTTCGTGCAAACCATCCAGGACCGGCAGGGCAATCTCGTCGGCTGCCCGGAAGAAGTGGCCTTCCGTATGGGCTTCATCGACGCCGCCCAACTGCATGAACGCGCCAAGCTGATCTCCAAGACGGAGCTTGGCCGGATTCTCAAGAACATCGCCGATGGGGTGCATCACTGATGAAAATCGAATCCCTCGCCATCCCCGAGGTCAAGCTGATCACCCCGCCGAAATTCGGTGATAGCCGCGGCTTCTTCTCGGAAACCTGGAGTTCCGCGAAGCTGAAGGCGCAAGGGTTCGACGAGCATTTCGTGCAGGACAACCAAAGCTTCTCCGCCCAGAAGGGCACGCTGCGCGGCCTGCATTGCCAGGCTCAACCCTTCGTGCAGGGCAAATTGGTGCGCGTAATTCGCGGCGCCATCTGGGATGTGGCTGTGGATATCCGTCAGGGCTCGCCCACCTACGGCAAATGGGCGGCAGCCGAAATCTCCGCGGAGAACTGGGCGCAGATCTGGGTGCCGGGCGGCTTCCTGCATGGCTTCATCACACTCACCGAGAATACCGAGGTGATCTACAAGGTCACCGGCGATTACGACAAAGCCTCTGAGCGCGCGGTGATCTGGAACGATCCCGCCTTGGGCATAGACTGGCCGGTACCGCCTGAAGGCGTGATACTGTCTGACAAGGACAAGATCGCCCCCGCCTTCAACCCGGCCGATCACTGGTTCACCTACGCATGATCCTGGTCACCGGCGC
>JAKBCD010000059.1 GCA_021808205.1 Pseudomonadota bacterium
GTCCTTCACGGACTCAAACGGCAACCAGATAAATATTTACTCAACGGGCAACGGCCAGTACCTATCAACAATACAGGACCCGGCCGGAAATTTCATCGCCAATAATACCACCGTCACCAGCTTCAGCGTTACCCCAATATGTTTCATGCCCGGCACGCTGATCCTTACGCCGAACGGCGAAGTGGCCGTGGAGGGCCTGCAGGCCGGCGACCTCGTGTTGACCGCGTCCGGCGTGGCCAAGCCCGTGCGTTGGTTGGGCCGGTCTGATGTTTGCGCCCGCTTCGCTGACCCGCTGCGTTCCGCGCCTATCCGAATCACGGCTGGCGCACTGGGCAACGGCCTGCCCGCACGGGATTTGCGCGTCTCCTCTGCCCATGCCGTTTTCATCGGCAACATGCTCGTGCAGGCTGGCGCGCTGGTGAATGGCGTGACCATCATCCGCGAACAAATTGAGGCCGATTTCTCGTTCTATCATGTTGAACTTGAAACCCACGAGTTGCTCATTTCCGAGGGGCTGGCTTCTGAAAGCTTTGTCGACAACATCGACCGGATGCATTTTTCCAACTGGGCCGAGCGCGCCTGCCCAGAAACCCCGATTGAAGAAATGCCTTTTCCACGCGTAAAGTCCGCCAGGCAGTTGCCCGCCGCCTTACGCCACCTTGTGACCGTGCCCGCCGCCGCCTGAACTGCACCGGACAAGAAAGCGACGCTCCGGGCTGCCTGAATCCGTTCTTTTATTTGCGGATCAGCGACCAATAAAACGGCGTGCGCCCGGCGGCGATGGCTTTGGCCTCATAGCGCGTATGGGGCCAGCCCTCGGGGTGAATCTCCGTGCGGGTAACGCTAAAAAAATCCTGCGAGGCCAGAACCTCGTCCGTCCAGTTCTGATAGGTCGGATCATCCGAGGCGATACGCCATTCCCCGCCGGGGCGCAGGGCCCGCGCCACCTCAGGCACAATCTCCGGGTGCACGAAGCGGCGCTTGGCGTGGCGGGCCTTCGGCCAAGGGTCAGGAAACATCAGGAACAGTTTGGAGAGCGCGCCATCCGCAAAGCCGCGCAGCAAGGGCCGGGCATCCTCGGTATAAAGCCGCAAATTGGGCAAGGGCACAGGCTCTCCAGCACCATCCGGCGCAATGCGCGAGAGCAGCGAGCAGATACCGTTATCGAACACTTCCGCCGCGATATACCCGATATCAGGGTTTTTCGTGGCCAGCTCATAGGCGTGCTCGCCGCCGCCAAAACCCACCTCCAGCCACAGCTCGCGCGGCTGGATGGTGAAAGCCACACCAGGCCAGGCGGTTTTGGGCAGAAACGCTTCCAGCAGAAATTCCTGCCGGGGACGAAGTTTTTTGCCGTGGACCCGGCCATAGAGCCGGTCAGGCGGTGGTTTCAGGGTGGTCATGAGGAGGCTCTTTGCCCGCGCACGAGCGCCACGCCAAGCCCCGCCACCGCCATGCCCACCCAGGCCAGCAGCGGCATCGCCTCATCCAGCAGCCCCCAGGCCATAAGCCCTGAAATTGGCGGCACCAGATAGAACAAGGCAGAGACCTGCGAGGCCCGGCCAAAGCGCAGCATGGCGATATAGAGCGAGATGGCCACCAGCGAATTGGCGATGACGAGATAGGTCATTGTCACCACGAACCTCGTTGTCACATCCACATGGAAATCCAGCAGCGCGATAGGCAAAGTTGTTGCCAGACCCACAACATATTGCAACATGTTGGACGTAACGGGATGCATGCCCGTGCCAAACCGCTTCTCATATAGCGTGGCACCGGCCATGCCAAGCAGTGCGCCAAAGGAGCACAGCACGCCCAGCGGAGAGATATGCCCGGTCTCGCCATAGCCCAGAATCGTCACCACCGCGCCGCAAAAGCCAAGCCCAAGACCCACCCAACCCTTGGCACTGATTTTCTCCCGTACCAGCACCGGCGCCAGCACGCCCACCAAAATCGGCTGCAAGGAGACCACCAGCGCCACCACGCCCGCCGAGGTGCCCAGCGCGAAGGCCGCGTAGCACATGCCGAAATAAACCGTTTGGATGCAGAACCCCACCACCGCCACATGCAGCCAGGCGACGCGGCGCTTAGGCAGGGGCGGACGCAGCCAGATGGCGAAGGGAATGAGCACCAGAAGCGCCAACGCATAGCGCAGCGCCAGAAAGGCGAAGGGCGTAGCATATTGGATGCCGATTTTTGAAACCGGAAACCCCGCCGACCAGAACAGCAGAAACAGCACCGGCGCCGCGCGCAGCCAAAGCGGCGGAGAAGCGAGCGGAATATCCTCGGCGCGGGTTTGCATCATGCCACCAGAATAGAATGCGGCCTGGGGCAAACTGCCCCAGGCCTGCGCGACAGACGAATTATTCTTGGGCCTTCCTGAAAAAAGCCCAAAAACTTCAGCGGTTGAAGGCGCTCTTCAGCGCGGGTACCAGATCGGTCTTTTCCCACGTAAAGGTGCCCAGCTCCTCATCCGGCGTGCGGCCGAAATGGCCGAAAGCGGAGGTGGGCACATAGATCGGCCGGTTAAGCTGCAAATGCTCACGGATACCGCGCGGGGTCAGGTTCACCAGCTCGCGCAGGGTGCGTTCCAGCTTCGCATGGTCAACGTCTTTCTCGGTGCCGTGCAGGTCCACGTACAGAGACAGCGGCTGGGACACGCCGATGGCGTATGAGAGCTGCAGCGTGCAGCGCTCAGCCAGCCCCGCGGCCACCACGTTCTTGGCGAGGTAACGGCACACATAAGCGGCGGAACGGTCAACCTTCGTCGGGTCCTTGCCGGAGAACGCGCCGCCGCCATGCGGGGCCGCACCACCATAGGTATCCACGATGATCTTGCGCCCGGTCAGGCCGCAATCGCCGTCCGGCCCGCCGATCTCGAAGATACCGGTCGGGTTGACGTAGAATTCGCTATCCTTCGGCATCCAGCCATCCGGCAGGGCGGCGGTGACGATCGGGCGGAGCATCTCCTTCACCTTGTCGGGCGTGTAGCCCGGCTCGTGCTGGATGGAGACGACGACGGAGGTGGCGCCAACCGGCTTGCCGTCCACATATTTCAGCGTCACCTGGCTCTTGGCGTCCGGCAGCAGGCCCTTCACCTGGCTGTCGGCGGCGCGGCGCAGCTCGGAGATCCGGCGCAGGATCAGGTGGGAATAATGGATGGGTGCGGGCATCAGTGCCGGGGTTTCAGTGCTGGCATAACCGAACATGATGCCCTGGTCGCCTGCACCTTCATCTTTGTTGCCGGCGGCGTCTACGCCCACGGCAATGTGGGCGGATTGCGCATGGAGATGCACGGAAACCTCAGCGTTTTTCCAGGAGAAGCCTTCCTGGTCGTAGCCGATATCATGCACCGCGAGGCGCGCCAGATGCGCCAGATATTCCTTGGTGATCGCCTCTGGCCCGCGCACTTCGCCCGCCAGAATGATGCGGTTGGTGGTCACCAGCGTTTCGCAAGCCACGCGCGCATAAGGGTCGGCCGCCAGATAGGCATCCACAACGGTGTCGGAAATCCGATCCGCCACCTTGTCCGGATGGCCCTCGGAAACGGACTCAGACGTGAACAGAAACTCACCGCGATCGCGCATACAAACCCCCCGTGTAGCTTAAGGCGGGGTTCGGATGACGTATTAGGGGGCTGGGGTCAATATCCGCAGCTTCACGGCTTCTATAACTTCAAAAAATCTCTCATAGTATACAGTCCCGCCGGCTGCGCATGAAGCCAAAGTGCTGCGCGCACGGCGCCAGAGGCGAATACCCGCCGGTCGAATGCATGGTGGGTAAGGCTAATCTGCTCATCCCCGGCGGTGAAGCTCAGCGTGTGCGACCCGACAATCTGCCCGCCGCGCAGCGTGGCGAATCCAATCTCGCCATCCTTGCGCGGGCCGGTATGGCCGTCACGGCCAGAGACAATCACGTCCGCCAGATCAACGCCCCGCCCGGCCGCCACGGCGCGGCCAATGGCAAGCGCGGTGCCGGATGGCGCATCCACCTTCTGGCGGTGGTGCATCTCCACAATCTCGGCATCGTACTGGCTGGCTGGCAAGGCATGGCCCAGCTTCTCGGCCAGCAACAGCAACAAATTAACGCCGGTGCAAAAATTCGGCGCGGCGATGACGGGAATGGTTTTCGCCGCCGCCTGGATCGCCGCCTCATCCTCCGGGCCGTAGCCGGTGGTGCCCAGCACCCAGGGGGTTTCCGTTTCGGCCAGGGCCTTGGCATGGGCCTGTACGGTGCTGGCATGGGTGAAGTCGATCACCACATCCGACTCCCGGGCCAGCGCTGCGATATCAGGAAAATGCACCGCACCCGCGGGCCCCGCGCCGGAGCGGCTCGTACCGCCCGAAAGCGTGGCGGCGGCGGCGGCCTCCTGCGCCAGATAAATGCCCATGCGGCCGGAGATGCCGGCAATGCCAATGCGTATGCTCATGGGGTTTACATACCGCCCGGATAGTTCGGCCCGCCAGCGCCTTCCGGCACCACCCAGTTGATGTTCTGGGTCGGGTCCTTGATGTCGCAGGTTTTGCAATGCACGCAGTTCTGCGCGTTGATCTGCAAAGCGGGCGCTCCCGCTTCCACACCCACGATCTCATAAACGCCCGCCGGGCAATAGCGCGTCTCCGGGCTGGCATACTCGTTATAGTTCACGCTGATTGCCTTCGCCGGGTCCAGCAGCGTGAGATGCGCCGGCTGGTTTTCTTCATGATTGGTGTTGGAGAGAAACACCGAGGAAAGACGGTCAAAGGTGAGCTTGCCATCGGGCTTCGGGTACTCGATGGGCGTGCAATCCTTGGCCTTCTTCAGCTGGCTGTAATCGGCATGGTTCTTCAGCGTCCAGGGTGCTTTGCCTTTGAATACATAGGTTTCCAGCGCCGCGTTGATGAGCCCGCCGTACAGGCCAAACTTGGCGAAGCCGGGGCGGATATTGCGCACCGCGTGCAGCTCCGGCCACACCCAGCTTTCCTGCAGCTTTTGCGGATAGGCGGAGAGCGTATCTGGCCTGTCCGCCGCAAAAGCCTCGGCGATCGCTTCCGCCGCGACCATGCCGGATTTCATGGCGGTGTGCGTGCCCTTAATCTTCGGCACGTTCAGCGTGCCTGCGGCACAGCCGATCAGCACGCCGCCGGGAAACGCCAATTTAGGCAGCGATTGAAACCCGCCTTCGTTGATGGCGCGGGCACCGTAGGAGATGCGTTTGCCTCCTTCAAAGGTCGGCGCGATGGCCGGATGCGTCTTGAACCGCTGAAACTCCTGGAAAGGCGAGAGATAGGGGTTGGTATAATCCAACCCGATCACGAACCCCACCGAGACGAGATTCTCGCCAAAATGATAGAGGAAGGAGCCGCCATAGGTGTCGCTGGAAAGCGGCCAGCCGATGGAATGCTGGGTGAGGCCCTTGCGGAACTTCTCGGGCTTCACCTCCCACAGCTCCTTGATGCCGATGCCATAGGTCTGCGGGTCCACGCCCTCGCGCAGATTGAAGGATGTCTCCAGCTGTTTGGTCAGCGAGCCACGGCAGCCCTCGGCAAAGATAGTGTAGGTGGCGCGCAGCTCCATGCCGCGGGCATAATTATCGGTCGGCTCGCCATCCTTGCCGATGCCCATATCCCCGGTGGCGATGCCTACCACGCGGCCATTCTCGATCAGCGTCTCGGCGGCGGCAAAACCGGGATAGATCTCCACCCCCTGTTCCTCGGCCTGCTGGCCCAGCCAGCGCACCACATTGCCCAATGAGACAATATAATTGCCCTCGTTATGCATCTGCGGCGGGGTGGGCAGCTTGCGCGCCCCAGTGGGGCTGAGCATCACGAACTCATCCGCCGTGACCGGCGTGGCCAGCGGGATCAGGCCAGGATCGACATCCGGGATCAGCTCCTGCAGCGCGCGCGGCTCCAGCACCGCGCCGGAGAGGATATGCGCGCCAACCTCGGAGCCTTTCTCAACCACACAGACGGAAAGGTCCGGGTTCAGCTGTTTCAGGCGGATCGCCGCCGAAAGCCCGCCGGGCCCGGCGCCGACAACCACCACATCGAATTCCATCGCCTCACGCGGCAGAGCTTCCTCCGGCATTGTGCGTTCCTTATTGTGACCAGGTCAGGCCGGTCTAATGACAAACCCACCGGTGCGTAAAGGGCTGGCGGGGCTGGCCGGGCCAAGATAATGATTCAGCCATGGAGTTACTGGACGCGCTGAGGCTGCAATGGGAGTGGGGAGCGGATGAGGCGTTGCTGGACGCGCCGCAGGACCGCCGCCACGCGCCGCCGCCAACCCCGTTGGCTTTCCAGAAACCCGCGGCCGCGCCACCAGCGCCGCGCCGCGCCGCATCCACCACGCTCGCCGGGCCAGAAGAGGCGGCACGCATTGCCGCCAGTTGCATGAGCCTGGATGAGCTGGAGACCGCCATGCGCGGCTTTTCCGGCTGCGCATTGCGGGATACCGCAACCCAGCTTGTGTTCGCTGATGGCGCCGCGGATGCACGCCTGGTGATTGTGGGCGAGGCGCCAGGCGGCGAGGAAGACCGCGCCGGCAAACCTTTTATCGGCCCCGCGGGGCAATTGCTGGACCAGATGCTCCGCACCATCGGGCTGGACCGCACCAAAGTGCGCATCATCAACACCGTGCCATGGCGCCCGCCCGGCAACCGCACGCCCACGGAAAGTGAAATTGCCCTTTGCCTACCTTTTTTGCACCGGCAGATCGCGTTGGTAGCGCCCCTGGGGCTGCTTACCCTTGGCGCCGTGGCGACCAAGGCCCTGCTGGGAACAGAAGCACAAAACGGCATCCGGCGGGTGCGCGGGCAATGGCGGCAAGCGCGAATCGAAGGATTGCCAGACCCGCTACCCTGCCTGCCCAGCTACCACCCGGCTTATTTGCTGCGCACGCCGCTCGCCAAACGCGACTCCTGGCAGGACATGCTGCAAATGCGTGCATGGCTGGAAACGCAAACCTGATTAACTAAACTTTCATAGCGTTAATCCAGATTCTTCTCTGGAACTCTGCGGCGAACTATGGCAAAAATGTGGTAGAGTGAGCGACCGCCTTTTGAAAAAAGGTGTATGGCGCCGTTAGGGCTTGCGTCATGGCCAGGACCTGTGTAGGCCAGCGCCATGCGAGGAGCCATCAAACCGCTCTCCCGCCTTAAAGTGACGCGCTCGGCCTTTGCCGCCGTGTCCGTTTTTGCTCTTGTCTGCATGGTGCCCATGCAGGGGTGGGCAAAGTCCCTTGATGAGGGACAAAGGCCGGGAACGACGACGCCCCCCACCCCGCCGGATAGTGGCACCAATGGGGATTCTGTAGCTTATGCCGTACCGCGCAACGCTCCCTCGGGCGATGTGGAAGTGGTGCTGCCTCAGCCACTGGCACCTAGCGACGTGGTATTTTACCAACGCGCCTTGCAATTGCAGGCGCAGGGGGATTTCAGCGCCTCCAACCAGATGCTGCAGCGTGTATCGGACACTGGCCTTACCGGAGTGGTTCTGGCTGAACGGTATTTGAGCAATAACTATATCACCAAACCGGCGGAACTGACCGCTTGGTGGGCGAAATATTCTACTGAGCCAGAAGCCCCAGCCATTTACGAGCTGATGCAGCATAAGCTGACACGCGTTGAAATGCCGGCTCCACCACAGCTATCTCTGCTGCCGGAAGAAACGCTGAGCGCCCACGGCGCGGCGCGGCCTTGTTCCGCGCCGGAAAGTGCTGCCTGGCGCCGTGAATTCATGACCGGGCTTGATGAATGGAAGCAAGGCAACCTCACCGCCGCCGCGGATGATTTCCGCCAGGGCGCCGAAATGCA
>JAKBCD010000060.1 GCA_021808205.1 Pseudomonadota bacterium
GGCGCAGGCGTTCGCGGCGCAGCGCCCGCAGGGCGGCGTGATCATCAACATGCTCGACCAGAAGCTGACCAACCTGAACCCGGATTTTTTCTCCTACACGCTGAGCAAGGCGGCGCTGGCGGCGGCGACGGAGATGATGGCGCTGAGCCTGGCGCCCGAGATCAGGGTTTGCGGGATTTCCCCCGGGTTGACGCTGCCGGGGCCCAAGCAGTCGGCCGAGAAGTTTGAACGGGCATGGCGGGAGAACCCGCTGCGCCGGGGGGCCACGCCCGAGGATATTGCCCGCGCGGCGCTGTTTATATTGCAGACGCCCTCGCTGACCGGAACGGTGCTGACGGTGGACGGGGGGGAGCATCTAACGCACCGGCCGCGCGATATTGCCTTTCTGGCTCTTGAGTAGGCATTGGTATATATACAAAACTAATTGTCTTATCCGAGGAGGCTTCGATGTCGGTTCGCAAATTTCTGCTTCCGGTCAGCAGTTCGGCCTCGGCGGCGGCGGCGCTGCATGCGGGGCTGATGCTGGCCAGGATGTGGAACGCGCATTTGCAGGTGCTGCATATCCGCGCGGATTCACGCGAGATCGTGCCGATTGCGGGTGAGGGGCTCTCGGGGGCGATGATCGAGGAGATGATGAGCGCCACCGAGCGCGAGAGCGGCACGCGCGAGTTGAGCCTGCATGAGCTGTTCCATGCCGCGACCGCGGAGCAGATGGTGAGCGTGGGCGAAGCGCTGCCGGGCCGCAACGAGCCCAGCGCCAGTTTTACGACGATGACCGGGCGGGAGGACCAGTTGGTGGCGCACCAGGCGCGGCTCTCCGACCTGACGATTGTGCCGCACCCGGCAGCCGGGGCGGATGTGGCGGCGGCGGATGCGCTGCATGCGGTGATTTTCGATTCCGGCCGCCCGGTGCTGCTGGCGCCGGTGGAACAGCCGGAGAGCATTGGCAAGCGCATTGCCATCGCCTGGAACGGGACGGCGTTCGCGGCCTCGGCGCTGGCCTCGGCGATGCCCTTCGTGCGGCAGGCGGCGGCGGTGTGCATTCTGCACTCGCCGGAGTATTTCCGCCCGGGGCCAAGTGCCGCCGAGGTGGCGGAATATATTTCGCACCACGGGGTGAGCGCGGAGCTGCGGGAGTTTTATCCGCGCAACCGGGTGGTCGGGGCCGGGTTGCTGGCGGCGGCGGCTGAGTTTGGCGCGGATATGATGGCCATGGGCGCGTATTCGACCACCTCGCGCTTGCGCCAGCTGATTCTGGGCGGGGTGACCCGGCATGTGCTGGAACACGCGACGCTGCCGGTGCTGATGAACCGTTAAGGCTGGAATGGGCGGGATGTGAGCGGAGGCCGGGTGAAGAATTGTAACCGCGGCGGGGGCGCTCAGGCTGATTTTGCTTGTCTGTGTCTTTTGGGTGACGATTGTTTCACCTCATGCGGCCTTACCGCCGCGCTAAAAACGTGCATTATTGATCGTTACGAATCGTTTGTCACGACGACGCCACAGGAGAGATAATTGTTCATGCGTATGAAAATGAAACGCGGCACGGCCCTGACGCTGGTGCTGCTTGGCGCGACCGCTCTGAATGGCCTGAGCAATGGCTATGCGATGGCGGCGCAACCCTCGCCCCTGGATGAGACCGCGGCGGTGCAGGCGAATTTTACGCCGGTGGGGGATTTCACCAATCTCGTGAAGCGGGTGACCCCGGCGGTGGTCTCCATCGACGTGCACCTGAAGCTGAACCCGGCGGACAGCCAGGATTCCAGCGGTGACCAGTCGCAAGGCGGCATGCCGCAGATTCCGGGCTTTCCGCCGGGCTTCCCCTTTGGCGGGATGCCGGGCTTCCAGGCGCAGCCGCAGGTGGTTGAGGCCAAGGGCTCGGGGTTCATCATTGCGTCCTCCGGGATCGTGGTGACCAACAACCACGTGGTGAAAGACGCCAAGACGGTTAGCGTCGAGCTTTCGGATGGCCGGAAATATCCGGCGAAGATTCTGGGCACCGACCCGAAGACCGACCTTGCGGTGCTGAAGATCGATGCCGGGCACCCGCTGCCGTATGTCGAGCTTGGTGATTCGGCCGGGGTGGAGCCGGGCGAATGGGTGGTGGCGATGGGCAACCCGTTCGGGCTGGGCGGCACGGTGACGGCGGGGATTGTCTCGGCGCTGGGGCGCGACATCGGCGACGGGCCGTATGACAAGTTCATCCAGATCGACGCGCCGATCAATGAAGGCAATTCCGGCGGGCCGCTGTTCAACCAGCATGGCCAGGTGATCGGGATCAATACCGCGATATTGACGCCGACGGGCGGGTCCGTGGGCATCGGCTTTGCCATTCCCTCCGATATGATCAAGCGCGTGACCGGGCAGTTGATTGCCAACGGCAAGGTGGTGCGCGGGTATCTGGGCGTGGCGGCGCAGGAGATTTCGCCGCAGGTGGCGCAGGCGATGGGGTTGGGAACGGGGGACCCGGCCCATGACGGTGCGCTGGTGGCCGCGGTTTCAGCCGGGAGTCCGGCGGCGAAGGCCGGGTTGCAGCCCGGGGATGTGATTACCAAGGTGGATGGCGCGGTTGTGGCCAATCCGAACGATCTGGCCGACGATATCGCCAATGTGGTGCCTGGGCACAATACCGCGATCAGCTTTATCCGCGACGGGAAAGCGCATGAGATCTCGGTGCCGGTGGAGGTGATGCCGGCGAACCCGGATGCCGGTTTCCAGCAGGGCGGGAGCGGCCAGACAGGCCAGGCGGCCACGCAGGGCGACCTGGGGCTGACGTTGGCGCCGCTGACGCCGGACCTGCGCAGCCAGCTGAACCTGCCCGGGAATGCGGCGGGCGCGGTGGTGATGGCGGTTAAGCCGAACTCGCTGGCCGACCAGGCCGGGTTGCAGCAGGGTGACCTGCTGGTTGGCGTGGGGCCGCAGAACGTGACCTCTCCCAGCGACGTGGCGGCTGATGTCGAGGCGGCCCGCAAGAGCGGGGCGAAGGCGGTGGCGCTGCGGATCATCCGGCAGGGGCAGGCGCTGTTTGTGGGCATTGCGCTGAACAAGAGCAGCGGCGCCAGCCAGAACTGAAGGCGCGGCGCCGCCAAATAGCGGCTGGCAGACTATGGGTGGTTGCGGCCTCGCCGCAGCTTCGATATAGCCTGCCAGCAGGTGGCCGACATAGCTCAGCGGTAGAGCAACTGATTCGTAATCAGTAGGTCCCCGGTTCAATCCCGGGTGTCGGCACCATTATAAATCAATGACTTACGAGACATAAAAGCCGCCGTTACGATAAAGAAACGGCAAAATATGCTTCAAATATGCTTCAAAAACAGGTCGTCAACACGGGATAGACCGGGACAAGCCCCCTGGTTCACGCTCCCGTGACCGGCCAGCCCTTCACCGGCTGCACCTCCACAACATGATTGCCGGTTGCAACCATCGCGGGAAACTTGCCGCAGATCATGCCGGTCTCAAGGGGGTGTTTCCCAAACCTCAGCCGGACCGGGTGCAAAAACGGTGTTCCAGGTGTTCCAGGTGTTCCATTTGAAAGATTGCAGATATTTACTGTATCTTTGCGGAACACCTGCGGCGGGGTAGTGGAACACCTAGGTGTTCCAGGTGTTCCAGGGAGGGTGTTCTGTCGCCGATTATTCTCATGAAGCGATGCAAATGGCGATGAAATCTCGTTACTTAGACAAGCCATGCGATTAGCGCGCATGTCGTCAAGATCAATGCGTTTTCGGCAATGGTCGCGGATGGTTACTCCCGGTTGAAAAACTTTTCACCGCGCCGCCTAGACAACAAAAAACCCGGCCTTCGTGCCGGGTTGGTTGCGGGTGTAGTGCAGCCATTCAATCCGGCGGCTCGGCATCGCGCCCATTATCGGGCAAACTCACCCGGACATTGCCAACGGTTATTTCGCTCCACAACGTCTCTTTCAGGCTGCCATCAGGCATCTTGTCCACAATCACGCGGCGGATGACAAGCGGCGCGCTGGCGGGGGCGAGAGCGGTTTCCAGGGCGGCTAGGCGGCGCTCAATCGGCTTCATTTTTTGGCTTCCAATGCTGCGATTCTGGTTTCGAGTTCGGCGGTCTCGATGGTGCGGCGCGTGGTCTCGATCAGCCCGGCCAGCCCCTGCGCTTCGTCTAGGGTGATGACGCCATCGGCTGCGGCGGCGGTTATCGCGCCCAGGGCTTCAACTGCGCTGGCGGCATCCGTGACGATGGGCAGTTGCACGACCACGGGGCGGCTCTTCACCTCGGGCCAGATACGCCGCAACACCAGCTCAGCGCTTCGTGCATCGCCGGATTTAGCCGAATTGATGACCGCGAGAAGAATTTCCTCAGAAGCGTTCCGGCCCAGCAGGTCCAGGGCTTCAACCGCCTTGTGGCGCACGCCTTTAGGTCGCCCAGCAGGGTTGCCACTCTGGCCGGGCTTAAATCGCCCCGCCTGCTTGGGGCCAGAATTATCAGTCATGCGCGGCCCCCGTATTGCCGCCGCCAGGGCGAAAGGTTCCCCAGCGGCGGCGGGATCGCGGCCAGGGGGTCTGGCCTGCCCGATTTAGATTTTGGGAAGCGGTGCATCGGCGTTGTTTTCGAGGTCCGCAATCAGCTTTTTCCACGGCGCAAGGTCCGGTGTCGGCAATGGGGTAGTGCGGTATTGCACCCCTTGGGCCACGGCTAACCGATGTCGATGGGACTCAGGCGCGAAGCGGGAAAACAGATTCAATTCCGCCCGGTTTTGAATCTGCATCCACTCAATCTCATCGGTGCGCTCAATCAGTCGCACAACATGCGGGGTCAACACCTCGGCCATGCCTTCGTCAATCGCCATTTTATAAACAAGCGATTGTTCAACGTCCGCCAATTCCTCGCGGATTTTTTCGAGAGCGCGCTCGGCAATAAGTTTTGCATCCTCGGCCTCTAGGATTGCGGCACGCTGGCGGGTGATGCTCGGCATGACTGCCACATGGTCGCCACCGGCCACCATTGCGTCAACTGCGGCTTTTGCCCGGCCCTCGCGCGCTTCGCCTATCTCGCGCTGCGCTTGGGTGATTTTAATGCCAGCCTCACGGATTGCACTGGTGGCGCGTATCTGTGCTGCTTCGAGTTGATCGCGGCGGGTAATTTTTGCCTGCCGTGCGGCGATGGCTTGGCGGAGTTTTTCGCGTGCGGGGTCTTTTGCCATCGGTTAAGCCTTTCTGATTCTTGATATTGCCAGGCATTGTGCGGCCAGGCTTTTCCGGGCGGCGGAATCTTGCGCGAATGACGGTTTCGCTAATTTCCCCTCGGGCGTAATCAATCGCAGCATGCTGCGGTAATGGCTCGGCGGAATATCGGTCAGGTCAACGCCGCACGATTCCAGCGCCTCTTTATAAAGGCTCTCGGCATCCCCGCCAAAAGTCTCGCCCAGAAACGGCAACACTTCACGCCGCGCTGTTTCAGCTTCCAGCGCCTTCGCCATTGCGGCCTTGGTTAACGTCTCGGTCAGTTCGTCCAAACCGTAGCGCATGGCTCAGCCCTTCCGAATACGGGCGGTTGATGGTGCCACTGCGGCCAGCGCAGCAGCACCGGCGGCGGTCGCAGCAGATGACGGGGTGCCAGCCCGGCGAATTGCCCGGAAAAGCCCGCCGTAGCCATCGCGGGGAACGCCGCGTAGGTCTGCCCCCAGCGCGTCCAAACCGATGCCGTAAATATCCTCGGCGCTCTTTGCGGAATCCAGAGCCATCGGTGCGACAACGCGCGAGACTTCGTTCAGGGCCACCCGGCGGGCTTCCATCGCGCGGGTTGCGTTTTTGGCGGCGCGGTCAACGGCGATGCCTAACGCGGCGGCATCAAAAGCGTGTTTGTCGTCATATCCAAGGCGCGGTGGCTTGCTCATTTTTTGGCGGCTTTCTTTGGCGGGACGGGGTTAAGGGCAACAAAAAGAACCATCCGCACCAGTGCGCTGCGGCTAATTCCAGCGCGGGCGGCGGTTTCGTCAATGCGCTGCACCAGGTCGCGGGGAAGGTTGAAGGATGTAGGGGCCGATTCCATTAAATAATAATAACCGAATCGCCCCAAATACACAAGCAAAACTAACAGGCTGTTTGCAACGTTGCGGGCGTGGGTCATGCGTCACCCCCAAAAATATCGGCGGTGACGACGTAAAGCCTCATTTTTCCATGCCCAGCAATGTTGATTGATTGCGAGTTTTTGCCGTCGGCGGATTCTTTCAAATACTTCTCGCGCCGCAGCACCGCTGCCACTCGTTTAGGGTCTGCGCCTTTGCAAACCTCATTGCGCCACGCCTCGGGCATGATAAGGAATTGCAGTTCGCCACCCACAAGCCGCGAGAATCCGGCGCGGTTCAGAATCCGAATTTCACCGGGCGGATAGTAATTTTCGCCGGTTTTGGAATTGGTCTCATGCAACCGCTCAAACCGGCTTGCCCCGTGCGCTTCCAGAAACGCGCGCACCTGCGCCAATGCTGCCGAATCTTCGCCCGCACCACTACCGCCGCGCTCGGCCAGCCATGCCTTGAAACACGCGCCAGCCGCCCGCAACGCCTCGTTTTTGGGCCAGGGAAGCACGCCATAAACCCGCGCCAGTTCACCCGCCACGCCTATCAGCGCGAACCGGCTGCATACGGATTTAACCTGCCCGTCGGCGTCGGCGGGGCAATAGTCTTTCATGAATTTGTCGCGTAGCCCCTTAAGATCGGCAACCAAGCCGCCTTCATTTTTCGCCCGATTATCCGCCAACTTCGTCAGGTAGGCCCGCGCCGCCGTGCCGTAATGCTTTCCCGCCGCGCCGCTGATTTGTGTCGCCAGATCGCGGGCGTTGTCGAAGCCGTGAAGCTCTTGAAACACGCCATACCCGGCCCCGGCATCGGCGGGCAGATTGACAAGCCGCACCTCAAGCCCGGCCATTGTGCGCTTGCCTGCCTCGCCAATTTTCGCCGCGAGAGTGAGTTCGCCCGTTGAAAGAAACAAGCTGCGCCAGGTTTGACGACGGCGGGCTTCACCGCCCCGCCCGGCGCGGCCTTTGCCGGTCTCGTTTGCAAGCATGTAAACAATATCGGCAACTTCTTTGGAATCCGCCTGCCCGAGTTCGTCTAAGATCAACACGCAATCGGATGTTTCCGCCGCCGTTCCTTCCAGCCCGTTCGCGGTGGTTTTCCAGGCCCGAATCTGTCCATTACCCCGCGTGCCCGGCCCCCAAAGTGAACCAGCAGCAAAGGCGCATGTTGTTTTGCCGGATTGTGAACCGCCGACCAGGTGCAAGCCGCCCGAGTCCTGGCCCATGACTGCCAGAAGCGGGCCTGCAAACGATGCCGCAATGAAAAGCGCCACTCGATCATTGCCGATTGCGAATTGTGCAAGCTCATCCTGCCACTGTTTCAGCGTGCCAGCGGTTTTGAAGGTCTCGGCGCTAACCAGCCGCTCAGATTGTAAAACGATATTTGCCGCACCTGCGCCGTAAACTTTGGACCACGGCGCGACAAAAACCGGCTTTCCCTCGGCTTCGTGCCAGCCGGTGCGGCTCACACATTCAAACCGGCGTGAAGAATAAACCCGCGCCAGGAAGTCTTTAAGCAGCCCGTGCGCTTGGCCGATACCGCACACAAGCCCGGCATCGGTCAGCGTCTCCGCAATCAAATTGCCTTCGCGGTGTAAGAGCGATTTAGGCATGGCCCATTCATGCCGCCGTCCATCGCGGTCGCGCCAGCGCAGAAACAAGCCCCAGCCGGTGCCGGTTGATGTTCGCGCCTCCCCCAAAACGTCAAACTGACCGGAAACAAAAATCTTCGGCGGCCA
>JAKBCD010000061.1 GCA_021808205.1 Pseudomonadota bacterium
TTTCGCCAGACCAAGCCACGCTTATCTTGGCCTTTCCCCGGGGCTGGATTTCGAGACGAAGATCATATTCAAGCCGGAGGCCGCCAGCCTGCTGGAAAAAGAGCTGTCACGCTCCGGTTATAGGCCTGGCATCATCGTGCTTGGCTCAAATACAGATCCATACCAGCCAGTGGAGCGCACGCTTGGCATTACCCGCTCGATTCTGCAGGTGCTGGAGCGCTTCAATCATCCTGTTGGCATCGTTACCAAATCCGCCGGCGTGGCACGGGATAAGGATATTCTCGTCCGTATGGCCACGAACAGGCTGGCGAAGGTACATGTGTCCATCACCACGCTAGACCCCGCCTTGGCCCGGGCCATGGAGCCGCGCGCCGCCTCCCCCGCCCGGCGCCTTGCCGCGATTTCAGAGCTTGCCGAAGCAGGCATTCCGGTGGGGGTAATGGTCTCACCAATGATCCCCGGCCTTAACGATGCCGAAATGGAGCGGATACTTGCGGAAGCCACGAAAGCGGGCGCGACCAGCGCTTACACCACCATGCTGCGCCTGCCGCACGAGCTGAGTGCGCTGTTCACGGATTGGCTACAGAAATATCTACCAAATCGCGCCACGCATGTACTCAGCCTGATCCGGCAAAGCCGCGCGGGGCAGTTGAGTGATTCACAATTTCATACACGCTTCACCGGCACCGGCCCCTATGTCGGGCTAATGGCACAGCGTTTCACCCGGGCCGTGCAGCGGCTGGGTCTCAATAAAGAACGCTACCGGCTGGATGTTTCGCAATTCCGTGTTCCTGGCCGCACTCCGGTTAGCCCGCAAATGAGCCTGTTTTAGAAGGGAAATTCGTCATGTCTTGGCTATTTTCTGTAGATCCCAGCGTCGTTATTGGCTTGGTCTCTGCCTTGGGCTGTTTATATTTTCTGTGCATCTGCGCCGAGGAAACCAAGGCATTACTGGCTTACCGGCGGGCCGCGCGCTGCAAGGTCCCGCCCGTAGCCAGGCAGCGCACCCCGGACACAACGTTCGGGTGGCACACCCGGCAACCAGTATTTTAGATAAGTTCGCGCACCAACTCGGCTGGCCGACACATCTTCGCGCCCCTGTTCGTTATCACCAGGGGACGGTTGAGTAGAACCGGGTGCTTGGCGATGGCGGTTAGAATAACGTCGTCGTCCGCCTCCTCCAGTTCAAGCTCGGCAGCCAGCGGCTCCTTGGTGCGCAACAGCGCCGATGCGCTGCCAAGTTTCTTGGCAAGCTCCGCAAGTTCTTTGCCGGAGAGCGGGGTTTTCAGATATTCAACAATCTCTGGCTCAATTCCGGCCTCGCGCAGAAGCTGTAGCGCGTTGCGCGAGGTGCCGCATTTCGGGTTATGGTAGATCGTTGCGTTCATTTGTGAATCATCGTGCCGATACCGTGCTCGGTAAACAGCTCCAGCAGCAGCGCATGTGGCACGGTGCCATCCAGAATGGTGGCACCTTTCACGCCCAGGGTGACTGCCTCCATGCAGGTTTCCACTTTCGGAATCATGCCGCCGGAAATCGTGCCATCCGCGATCAAAGCGCGGATCTGCGTGAGCGACAAATCGCTAAGCAATTGCTTGGTCTTGTCCAAGACGCCCGGCACGTCTGTCAGCATCAGCAGGCGTTGCGCGTTCAACGCACCGGCGATGGCACCCGCCACCGTATCGGCATTGATGTTATAGGTCTGGCCATCCTCGCCCGCCCCCACCGGCGCGATAACGGGGATCAGCCCGGCACCGGTCAGCGCATGGATCACGCGTGTATCGATAAACGCCGGCTCGCCCACATAGCCAAGGTCCAGCACGCTCTCGATAGCAGAATCCGGGTCTTTATAAGTACGGCGCAGCTTGCGCGCGCGGATCAGCCCGCCATCCTTGCCAGAAATACCCACCGCCAGAGCGCCGGCGGCGTTGATCAGCCCGGCCACCTGCTTGTTCACCGTGCCGGCCAGCACCATTTCCACCACTTCTACCATGGCGGCATCCGTTACCCGCAGCCCCTGCACAAAGCTGGACTGGATGTTAAGGCGCTGGAGCATCGCGTTGATCTGCGGCCCGCCGCCATGCACCACCACGGGGTTGATACCCACCTGCTTCAGCAGCGCGATATCACGGCCGAACTCATTGGCCAGCGAACCATCCATGGCGTGGCCACCATATTTCACTACGATCGTGGCCCCGGCATAGCGGCGTAGATAAGGCAGCACCTTGGTGACGATATGCGCTTCCCGGGCGGCGTCTGTGATATCTTCGCTGTTCATCTCGTCCTCATTCAACGAATTCGGCAATGGCGGCGCGCAGTTCTTCAATACCGATGCCACCGGCACTGGAGGTGGTGATAATCTGGTTCAGCCCGGCGGGATGCGTCGCCACCAAAGCCAGCACCTCTTCCTGCTTGCGCTTCAAGGGGCCCGGTTTCACCGAATCCGCCTTTGTCAGCACAATCTGGAACGGCACGGCGGATTGGTCCAGCAGCTCCATCACCGTGAGGTCTGAAACCTTTACCTCCACCCGTGCGTCCAGCAGCAGGAACACGCGGCGCAGATTGGGGCGGCCGCGCAGATAATCCAGCATCAGCCCCTGCCAGTCGCGTTTAATCTCCTTCGGTGCCTCGGCATAACCATAGCCTGGCATATCCACCAGCACCACCGGCCCGGCCTGGCACTCAAAGAAGTTTAGCTGCCGCGTGCGCCCTGGCTGGTGCGAAACCCGCGCCAGCGCCTTGCGCCCGGTGATCGCGTTGATCAGCGAGGATTTGCCGACGTTGGAGCGCCCCGCCAGCGCAATCTCATTGCCGCGAGGTGCCGGCAGATGCTCCAGCGCCTGCGCGGCATAGAAGAATTCGCACGGCGAGGCGAACAGCTTGCGCCCCGCCTCGATCTGCTCCGGGCTGGGCCCGGCGCTTTCAAATTTCAGCTCTTCGCCGGGACTATTTTCTGCCTGGGCGCCATCGCCCTGCGCATGATCAGCCATTGTTGCCCCACCGAAAGAATGTTGTTCCACGCCCAGTATAGCACCAGCCCCGCGGGCGAGCGCGCCAGCATGAAGGTAAAGATGATCGGCATAAACTGGAACATGCGTTGCTGTGCCGGGTCAGCCGGAGCCGGATTCAGCTTCTGCTGCAGATACATGGTGAAGCCCATGATGATCGGCAGCAGACCGACATGCAGGATCGGGTTGATCATGGTCGGATCGAACGGAAGCAGGCCGAACAGGTTGAAAATGTTCGTCGGGTCCGGTGCGGAAAGATCGTGAATCCAGCCGTAGAACGGCGCGTGCCGCATCTCAATGGTGATGAAGATCACTTTATAGAGCGAAAAGAAAACCGGAATTTGCACCAGCATAGGCAAGCAGCCAGAAGCCGGGTTGATCTTCTCGGTCTTGTACAACTCCATCGTGGCCTGCTGGAGCTTGGTCTGGTCGTCCTTGTATTGCTCCTTCAACGCCGCGATTTTCGGTTGCAGCGCCTTCATCCGGCCCATCGAGCGGTAGGAGTAGCTGGCCAGCGGGAAGAACAGCAGCTTCACCCCAATTGTGAAGATGATAATCGCCAGGCCGAAATTGCCGGTGAGCGTATTCAGCCAGTCCAGGCAGAAGAAAATCGGCTTGGTGATGATATAAAGCGCGCCGAAATCCACCGCCTTGTAGAAATTCGGGATATGGTAGGTATTCTGGTAATAATCCAGAATTTTCACCACCTTGGCGCCGGCGAACAGGTGGCTGGTAAAGCCCGCCTGCCCGCCCGCGGGCACGCTCAGCGGGCTTTGGGTGATGAAGCTGGTCTGGTAGGCCCCGCCGTCACCGTCGCTCACGGTGTTGTAGCTCATACTGGCGTTCATCTGCGCTGATTGCGCCGGGGCAATGGCCGTCAGCCAGTATTTGTCGGTAATGCCGCTCCAGCCACCTGGCGTGGAGGTGGAATAAGCCACTCCACCAGGCGCTTTTTCACCAGCGTTCTTCAGCGCCACATAGCCTTCCTGTTTCAGCGTGCCATTGAATACGCCGAGTGGGCCGTTGAACAGCACCCAGTTGGACTGCTCTTTCGGCTTGTAGTCCCGCACCACGCGCGACCAGGGAAAAACGGTAACAGCGGCGGCACCATGGTTCACCACATTCTGCGTGACGGTGAACATGAATTTATCGTCAATGCTCAATAAGAGCTGGAAAATCTGCCCCTGGCCGTTATTCCAGGAAAGGGTCACGGGGCTGTCCGGCGTCAGTTCCGGGGCGCTGGGCGTCCACACGGTATTGTCGTCCGGCACCTTTATGCCGGAAGCCGCGGTCCAGCCAAACTGGGCGTAGGACGGGGTGGCACTGCCGCGCCGGCCTTCAATCTGCACCAGCGGTGAATTTTTGGCGATGGTCTCGTGGTACTGCTTCAGCACCACATCGTCGAACATGGCGCCGGTCAGGCCGATGCTGCCTTTCAGCATCGGCGCATCCACGGTCAGGCGCGGGCCATTGGCTGGCGCGCCAAGCGCCGCGCCAGGGCCGGCCTCCACCGCCGCCTGGCTGGCCTGCTGTTCGGTCTGCACCGGGTGCGGGGCAGGGAAAAACCTCTCCTGCACGACAGTGAAAATGGCCAGGATGCCGAAGGATATGGCAAGGGCGAGGATGAGGCGCTTCGAATCCATCAGGTTCAGCTATCCTTGGGAGTGGGGACCGGGTCGTATCCGCCGGGGTGGAAGGGATGACAGCGCAGAATGCGCCGTGCCGCGAGCAGGCTGCCCTTCGCGGCGCCATGGCAAGCCAGGGCCTCGCGCGCATAGGCGCTGCAGGAAGGGTAGTAACGGCAATTCGCGCCTATAACGGGGCGCAGCGTGAGTTCATAGGCTCGCACAGCGCCGGAAAGCATCAGAGCTGCGGGGCTCATGCCAATGCCTCGTCCAGCGCTTTGGCGAAATTCTGTTTAAGCCGGGAGAATTCGATGTCTCCGGTCTCGCGCCGCGCGATCAGCACCAGTTCAACGCCCGGCATGGCCTGCCCGGCCAGAACCAGCCGCGCTGCCTCCCGCAGCCGGCGCTTGGCGCGGTTGCGGGTAACGGCGTTGCCGATTTTTTTGGTAGCCGTATAGCCCACGCGCAGCACGTCCGCCACGCCACCCTTAGCGGCCTGGAGCACGAAACCATGCTTAGCTATTTTTTGTCCCCGCGCGGCCAAGCGCAAAAACTCTGCGCGCCGGGTTAGCCTGGCGGGCGGGGTTTGGGCCTTGGCCATCAGCGTGGGCAGCGCGCCTGGCGCGCGATCAGGCGGAAAGCTTGGCGCGGCCCTTGGCGCGGCGGCTGGCGATCACCTTGCGGCCACCGACCGTCGCCATGCGGGCGCGGAAACCGTGCCGGCGCTTGCGCACGAGCTTGGAAGGTTGATAGGTCCGTTTCACGGCGTTCTACTCCAGCAAAAAACAAACAAAAACAGTCGCCGAACCGTCCCCGGCGCGGCGCGTTGGCGGGGTATAGTCATGCCCCCCTTGCCCGTCAATCGCGACAGAGGCTCTAATGCCAGGCAATCAGGAGCCACACATGGATTTTCTAGAATTTTCAAAGCATTATCCAAACGTGACAGCAGGACTTCGCAGCCTTAGCGCCGCGATGAAAGAGGCGGGGCTGGACCCAGCGCTGACGGAGATCGTCAAAATCCGTGCATCGCAGCTGAATGGCTGCGCCTTTTGCACCTCATTTCACCTCAGCGCCGCACGCAAACTGGGGGTTGAACAGACAAAGCTGGACCTGCTGGCGGCATGGCGCGATTCGCATGTTTTCTCAGCCCGCGAACAGGCCGCCCTGGCCTGGACGGAACGGCTGACCATCCTGTCCCATGCGCATCTGACCGAGACAGAGCGTGCAGAAGCCGAGCACGCCTTCCCTGGCGAGGAATTTGCCCAGCTTTGCACCGCCATCGCCACAATTAATGCCTGGAACCGAATCGCCGCCGGGCTCGGCTTTCCGCCGCCGGGCTGAGCACGCAACAGTTGCGCGGACTCGGAAATTACGCGCACAAAACAGTCGGTCCCATGCAAATAGTTCCTCTCTCCAGCGCCGGAACAGTTCTCGCCTTGCAGGGCGGCGGGGCCCATGGTGCCTTCACCTGGGGCGCGCTGGATTTCCTGTTTGAAGCCGGCATGACCTTTGGCGCCATCACCGGCGTTTCCTCCGGCGCCATGATCGCCGCCATGGCGGTTCAGGGCATGGTGAATGGCGGCCCAGAGGGTGCGCGCAAGGCGGTTTCCCAGCTCTGGACAAAGATAATGGAGGGCAATCTGCTCGGCAGCATCCCGGCCACACCGCTGGATTGGATGTGGGATACAACCAAGGCGCTGAGCCAGGATTTCGCCTGGACGGGTTTGACCCAGGCGCTGCGGCTGTTCGACCCCGGGCAACTGAACCCCCTGGGGCAGAACCCGTTGGAGCCGCTGCTGCGTGAACTGCTGGATGCAGGGGCGCTGCGAACGCCCGGCGCGGCGCGGCTTTATGTGGGCGCCACGGATGTTGAGAGCGGTGAGAGCGTTGTGTTCTCGAATGAACAGGTCGGCGTTTCCGAACTGCTTGCCTCCGCCTGCATCCCCATGATGTTTCCCACCGTGCGGATCAGAGGCCGGCATTACTGGGATGGCGGATATAGCTGCAACCCGCCGCTCGCCCCCTTGCTTACCCCCCGGCCGGAGCGGCTGATCCTTATCCGCGCCCAGCCCCGGCACCGCCACGGCGTGCCAAGCTCAACGGCGGATATCGTGCACCGCCTGCACGAAATCGCTTTTCAGGCGCCGCTGGCGGCTGAGCTTTCCATGCTGCCCCGCCAGGTGAAGCTGCTGGATATTTCCGCCGATGAAGCCCTCTCCCGGCATCCGCTATCTTCTAAATTGAATACCGACCGGGCTTTCCTTGAGCAGCTTTTCACCGCCGGGCGGAAGGCGGCCGCAGCCGCACTGCAAGCCGCATGAGCTGGCTCGCGCGCCTCAAACCGCAGCCTACGTCGCTGCCCAGCAAATTGCTGTGGTGCACGGTTTTTTCGATCATGATCATCGAAATTTTAGCGATGATTCCGGTTCTTGGCAGGCAGCGGCTGTATTGGATGGAAGAAGTCAAAACCCGCGCCGATATCGCGGCATTTGCCATGCAAACCACCCCCGCCGCCAATGCAGATGCTTTGCTGCGCCTCGCCAGGGTTCAGAGCATCACCTTGCTCTACCGGCATGGCGCGCCCAAAACCTGGCGGCTTCAAGGCTTTAAGCCCAGCAATCCCCCCCTCGTCGTTCCCGGCAACGAGCCGTTTGGCTATAGCAGCCTCATGATCTGCCGGCGGATCGCCGGCTTTGCCTCCCCTGAGGAGGCCATTGCATTTCCATCGGCTGTCGCACCCGGCGGCATCATGATTGTTGATGTCGACACCTCGCCCCTGACCACCCGGCTGTGCACATATGCGCAACGTGCCCTGAGCCTGATCGTCATTGTCTCGCTGCTGTCGGGCCTCCTGGTTTATTGGGTACTCCATTGGCTGCTGGTAAGGCCCATGGAAATACTCACCACCTCCATCACCCGCTTCGGCGAAGCGCCGGAAGAAGCTGACACCAGCGGGCTGGACTGGCTGGCGGCCCGGCCCAAGGATGATATTTCCATTGCCGCGCGTGAATTGAAGGCCATGCAGGACGAGTTGCGCGCCGCCCTCTGGCGCAACGCGCGGCTGGCGGCGATGGGCACGGCGGTT
>JAKBCD010000062.1 GCA_021808205.1 Pseudomonadota bacterium
TGTGGAGCAATATTTTCATCGGCGCCGGGCTGAAGGCGGGCGAGACATTTCTGGTGCACGGCGGCGCGGGGGGCATTGGCACCACCGCCATCCAGCTTGGCCATGCCTTTGGCGCCAAGGTGTTCGCAACCGACAGCCCCGCCGCGCGCTGCGACCTTTGCCGCACGCTGGGGGCGGACCGGGTGATCGATTACGCGGAAGAGGATTTTGTCGAAATTGTCCGCAAGGAAGCAGGCGGCGCCGATGTGATTCTGGATATCGTCGGCGGGCCCTACATTGAACGGAACATTAAGGCGGCATCGCCGGGCGGGCGGATTGTGCAGATCGCTTTCGCCCTGGGGGCGAAGGTGGAGATCAATCTGATGCCGGTGATGCTCAAGCGCCTGGTTTACACGGGCTCCACACTGCGCAGCCGGCCGGCGGATTTTAAGGCGCGGGTGGCGCAGGAGCTGCGCGAGCTGGTGTGGCCGCTGCTGGAATCCGGCGCGGTGCAGCCGGTGACGCGCATGGTGCTGCCGCTTTCGGCGGCGGCGCAGGCGCATGCGGCCATGGAGCGCGCGGGCCATACCGGGAAAATTCTGCTGGTGCCGGACAGGCTGTGCTGACCCGGCGGGGGCGCTTGTCCCCGATATACACCGGCGCGGGCCGGTGTTTCATGTTTCAAGCCGGGATAGGGTGGGTTAAGAACCGCGCGCATGGACTCTTTTGATGAACCCGGCTCCGGCCTTTCGCCGCGCCTGCCGCCCAGCAACATCCAGGCCGAGCAGGCGCTGCTGGGCGCGCTGCTGGCCAACAACAAGGCGTATGAGCGGGTTTCGGATTTTCTGACGCCGGAGCATTTCGCCGACCCGATCCATGGCCGGATCTTCCAGGCCATCGCCAGGCGCTGCGAGCAGAACATGGTGGCGGACCCCATCACGCTGCGCGCCGAGCTGGAGCATTCCGGCGTGCTGGAAGAAGTGGGTGGCACCGCGTACCTGGCCCAGCTGCTCTCCGCCATGGTGGGCATTATCAATGCGGGAGACTATGGGCGGCTGATTCATGACGCCTGGCTGCGCCGTCAGCTTATCGATATCGGCGAGGTGACGGTGAATGACGCCTTTGCCGCCGAACCGGAGCTGGATGGCGCCGCGCAGATTGAAAAAGCCGAGCAGGCGCTGTTCAGCCTTGCCACCAAGGGCGGGGCCGAGGGCAAGGGCATTTCCTTCCACGATGCGCTGATTGCGGCCATCGACCTGGCGGAAAAGGCGTTCCGCAACCAGGGCTCGGTTTCCGGGCTGGACACCGGGTTGCGCGACCTGAACAAGCGCACCGGCGGGCTGCATAAATCGGACCTGATTATTCTGGCCGGGCGGCCGGGCATGGGCAAAACCGCCCTGGCCACCAAAATTGCCTTTGGCGCGGCCAAGGCGATGCTGGCCAACGCCAGGGCGGAAAACCCCAACGCCATGGCCAAGCAATGCGTGGCGATTTTTTCGCTGGAAATGAGCGCGGATCAGCTTGCCACCCGTTTGCTGGCCGAAGAGGCGCGGGTTTCCGGCGATAAAATCCGCCGCGGTGAAATCTCCACCAAGGATTTCGACATTTTCGTGCGGGTGAGCCGTGAGATCGCGGATATTCCGCTGGTGATCGACGATACACCGGCCATCACGCTCTCGGCCCTGCGCACGCGCTGCCGCCGTTTGCAGCGCACCCAAGGGCTGGGGCTGATCATCGTGGACTACCTTCAGCTCATGCGGCCATCCCTGGGCACCAGGCCGGAGAGCCGGGTGCTGGAGATCAGCCAGATCACCCAAGGGCTGAAAGCGATTGCGAAGGAGCTGGCGGTGCCGGTGATCGCGCTCTCGCAGCTTTCGCGTTCGGTTGAATCGCGCGACGACAAGCGCCCGCAGCTGTCGGATCTGCGTGAATCCGGCTCCATCGAGCAGGATGCGGACATGGTGATGTTCGTGTATCGAGACGAATATTACCTGGCCCAGCGCGAGCCGAAGATCACCAGCTTCGAGCGCGACGACAAGTTTCAGGAGGCGCATGAGAAATGGAAGGCGGATATGCAGACCGTCTACCAGAAGGCGGAACTGATCATCGCCAAGCAGCGCCACGGCCCCACCGGCAAGATCGATCTGTTCTTCGAGGGTGAGTTCACCCGCTTCGCGGACCTCGACACGTTTCATGAATGATCTGACGTTTTGACGGCGTTTCTTGATATTTATGTCAGCGCCGTAGTGGCGAATTGGCGCTTGCTCGCCGGGCTGAACCAGGGTGAGACCGCCGCCGTGGTGAAGGCCGATGCCTACGGGCTGGGGGCGGCGCAGATTGCGCCAGCACTGGCCGAGGCGGGGTGCAAAAGCTTCTTCACCGCGCATCTGGCGGAGGCAGTGGCGCTGCGGCCGCTATTGCCAGGCGCGCGGATTTTGGTGCTGAACGGGCTGGCGCCCTATGCGGCGGCGGATTTTATCGCGCATGACATCATGCCCGTGCTGTGCTCGCTGGAGGAAATCGCGCTCTGGCGCGCGGCGGCGGTGCGGCTGGAGCGCAAATTGCCTGCCTTTCTGCATCTGGAAACCGGGCTGAACCGCCTGGCGCTGCCGGCGCGGGATTTTGCCGTACTGCGTGAGGACAGCACCCTGCTGGACGGGGTGATGATTGACACGGTGATGACGCATCTCATGGCCGGGGAAGTGCTGGAGGATGCGCGCAACCAGCGCCAGCTTGCAGCGTTTTTGGCCCAGTCGGCGGCGTTTCCGGCGGCGAAGCGCAGCATCGCCAATTCGCCGGGCACGTTTCTGGGGGCGGATTTTCATCTCGACCTTACCCGCCCAGGTGCTGCTTTATACGGGCTGAACACCAGCCCGGCCCAGCCCTGCGCCATGCGGCCGGTGGTGCGGCTGAGCGCGCCGATTTTGCAGATACGCGAGCTGAAACCCGGAGAGGAGGTTGGCTATGGCGGCACCTGGCGCGCGGCGCGCCCCAGCCGGATTGCCACCGTGGGGGTAGGCTATGCGGATGGGTTGCAGCGGGCACTTTCCAGCCGCGCGACGGCCTGTTTTGACGATACCCCTGTTCCCCTGGTAGGCCGGGTGTCGATGGACCTCGCTACTTTCGATGTCACTGACGTGCCGGCGAACCCCGGCGACCCGCTGGTGCTGCTGGATGCGCGGCATGGCGCGGATGCGCTGGCTCAGGAAGCCGGGACCATCGGCTATGAAATTCTCACCTCCCTGGGGCGCCGCTATCAGCGGCGGTATATCAACGCATGAAGGCTCTGGACGCCGTGGCCTGGCTGGGTGCCGCCGTGCTCGGCCTGGTGGAATATGTTGGCGAGCTCGGGATCTTCGCGGTCTCGGGAATCTCCCATGTGTTCCGCCCGCCTTACTACCCGCGCCAGCTGGGCCGGGCGTTTATGGAGATCGGTTATTTCTCCCTGCCGGTGGTGGCGCTGACCGCGCTGTTTACCGGCATGGTGCTGGCCTTGCAGTCTTATACCGGCTTTTCCCGCTTCGGGGCGGAAAGTGCCATCGCCTCGGTGGTGGTGCTTTCGGTCACACGTGAGCTGGGGCCGGTGCTGGCGGGGTTGATGGTTTCTGGCCGGGCGGGCGCGGCCATGGCGGCCGAGCTTGGCACCATGCGCGTGACCGACCAGATCGACGCGCTTTCCACGCTTTCCACCGACCCGATGAAATATCTGGTTGCTCCGCGCCTGCTGGCCGGGGCGATTGCCGTGCCGCTGCTGGTGGTGCTGGCGGATATTCTGGGGGTGATGGGCGGGTATCTGGTGGGGGTGTACAAGCTGGGGTTTTCCTCCGGCGGTTACCTTAGCAGCACGTTCAGCAATCTGCGGGTGGAGGATGTGATCTCCGGCCTCATCAAAGCCGCGGTGTTCGGTTTCGTCATCGCGCTGATGGGCTGCTTCAACGGCTATCGCTCGCGCGGCGGCGCGCAGGGCGTGGGCGCGGCCACCACCGCGGCGGTGGTTTCGGCCTCCATCCTGATTCTGGCGCTGGACTATGTTCTCACCCAGGTGCTGTTCGTCAAATGAGCCAGCTGAAAATCCGCATCCGGGGCCTGAAGAAGCATTTCGGCCCGAAAAAAGTGCTGGACGGTATCGACCTCGATGTTGAAACCGGCACGGGTTTGGTTGTCATCGGCGGCTCGGGCACCGGCAAATCCGTGCTGATCAAATCCATCCTCGGCCTGGTCACGCCCGATGCGGGCAGCATTGAAATAGACGGGGTGGATGTGCTGAAGGCTCCTGCCCGCGAGGCCCGCGCCCTGCGCCAGCAGATTGGCATGTTGTTCCAGAACGGCGCGCTGTTTGACTCGCTGCCGGTGTGGGAGAATGTCGCCTTTGGCTTGCTGGCGCAGAAAAAGGTGAGCCGCGGCCGCGCGCGGGACGTGGCGGTGGAGATTCTGGCCCAGGTGGGGTTGGGGCCCGACGTGGCGGGGCTTTCACCCGCTGAGCTTTCCGGCGGGATGCAGAAGCGCGTGGGCCTGGCCCGCGCCATTGCCGCGCGCCCGGCGATTATGTTCTTCGACGAACCGACCACCGGGCTGGACCCGATCATGGGTGCGGTGATCGACGAGTTGATCGTGGATTGCGTGAAGCGGCTTGGCAGCACCTCTATCGCCATTACGCATGACATGGCCTCCGCCCAGCGCATCGGTGACAAGGCGGCGATGCTGTATGAAGGCCGGATTAGCTGGACCGGCCCCGCCACCGAGCTGCTGACCACGACAGATGCAGTGGTGGACCAGTTTACCCACGGCAAAGCACACGGGCCCATAAAAATGGCGCTGCGGAAATGAGTTTTTAGAGCGTGATGACTTTAGGTTCGCTCGCTTTGCGAGCGGAGCTGAAGTCTGAATCCGGCTCTGTTGCGCCGCCGCCGGTTTTCAAGCGGCCGTTGTTATTGTGTCTGCTGCCCGTCCGGGTCTAGGCTGAGCATCATGCCGATGCCAGCCGCCCGCCTGACTGACATGCATGTCTGCCCGATGGTGGATGTGCTGGTGCCGCATGTTGGCGGGCCCATCACCGGCCCTGGCGCGCCCACGGTGCTGATCGGCGGAATGCCCGCGGCTTGTGTGGGAGACCTCGCGACCTGCGTCGGCCCGCCGGATACGATTATGAAAGGCTCCGCCACGGTGATGATTGGCGGCAAGCCCGCCGCCCGGATGCTCGATGATTGTGCCCATGGCGGCATGATCGTGCTTGGCTGCTTCACGGTGCTGATCGGCGGGTAGCGGGTTTGCCGCCGCGCAGCCCGCGAGACGGATAAGACGCCCAGCCGTTTCACTCGATGCTGTTCCGCAGGCGCTTGATGGAAGACCTGCGGGATTTGGCGTCGAGCCGCCGGGTTTTTGAGGCTTTGGTGGGTTTTGTGTTCCGGCGTATCTTTGGCACTACGGTGGCTTCGCGGATCAGCGTGAATAATTTCTCCCGCGCGGCCTCGCGGTTGCGCAGCTGGGAGCGATGCTCCTCGGCCTCGATGATGAGAATGCCGGTCTGCGTGAGCCGCTTGCCCGCAAGCGTAGCGAGGCGGGCCTTAACGCCCTCTGGCAGGGTGGTGTTGGCGGCCAGGTTGAACCGCAGTTGCACCGCGGTGGACACCTTGTTCACATTCTGCCCGCCGGGACCGGTGGCGGGCGTAAAAAATTCCTCCAGATCAGAATCATTGATCTGGAGGTTCCTTGTCACCGGTATCAGCATCGGAGCCTCCTGATATGGGCTCCGGCGGAGAATCAGGCGGCCTTGGCCTCTTTCTTGGCCATGGCGCGCTCCAGGCGGCGCTTCAGGGCCAGACCCTCGCCGGTCAGCTTGGCATCGGTATGGGAGAGCAGATACGCATCCAGCCCGCCATTATGCTCAATCGTGCGGATGGCACGGGTGGAAAGACGCAGACGGACAGCGCCCAGCACATCCGAAAGCAGCGTGGTAACCTGCAGATTTGGCAGGAACCGGCGGCGGCTCTTGTTGTTGGCGTGGCTGACATTATTGCCAGCTTGCACGGTCTTTCCGGTCAGGTCGCAACGGCGGGCCATGTTACTTTTCCTCAAAACAACGCAAAGCGGGCTGGCAGGGGCCAGCCCGGAATATCGGGGCGGCTTATGGCCGAAGGCAAGGCCAGCGTCAAGTCAACCCAGGCAGGATCAGGCCTGGCCGGATTGGCCAGTATCAGACGGGGCGCGAAGCTCGCCGGCCTCTATGCTTTTGATGGCGTTTTGCAGAATCTGGATGACCACTTTGTCTGGCAGGGCGCGGGTGAGCAGCCCCATGGCGCCACCCAGCAGTGCCGAGGCAACGGCAACCTCCGACAGATCCTGGCTGATCATATATTCGATCGCCTTATCCACCACCACGCCCGCGTGGCTCAGCTCCTGTTCTGGGGGTGATTGTCTTTGCGTCATCGTGTCGGTCCCAATTTTTCCGGGCTGCTTATCTGGTGTGCCGGGCACGCGCCACCAACCGGTTTCTTATTTCACCGCCTCCTGGAGGGGTTTTTCCCGCACCGTGGCATCCGTGCCACCGGCCGCCGCGTTTTCATGCTCAATAATCGCCTGCGCCGCCCACATATCGGCATAAACCCCGTTTGCGGCCAGCAAGGCGGCATGGGTGCCGCGCTCCACCACCACGCCGTCGCGCAGCACCAGAATCTCATCCGAGTCGGTTACGGTGGACAGCCGGTGGGCGATGACCAGCGTGGTGCGGTGCTGCGCCACGGAGCGCAGCGCGGCGGAGATGCCCTGTTCGGTGGCGGTGTCCAATGCTGAGGTCGCTTCGTCCAGAATCAGGATGCGGGGGTTTTTCAGGATGGTGCGGGCAATGGCCACGCGCTGCTTCTCGCCGCCCGAGAGCTTCAGCCCGCGTTCGCCCACCTTGGTGTTGTAGCCCTGCGGCAGGGAGGCGATGAAATCATGCACCTGGGCCAGCCGCGCCGCGTCCTCCACCTCTGCCTTGGTGGCACCCGGGCGGCCATAGGCGATGTTGTAGAAAATACTGTCGTTGAACAGCACAGTATCCTGCGGCACCACGCCGATGGCGGCGCGCAGCGCGTGCTGCTGGATGTTGCGCACGTCGTGCCCGTCCACCAGCACCTGGCCGCCGGTGGCGTCGTAAAACCGGAACACCAGCCGCGAGATGGTGGATTTGCCCGAGCCGGTAGGGCCGACAATGGCAATCTTCCTGCCGGGTGCTGCGGTAAAGGAAACGCCTTTTAGAATCTGCCGGTCCGGGTTGTAGGCAAAGCGTACATCCTCGAACCTTATTTCCGCCGGCGCACCGTGCGAGGCGATGGAGACAGCGCCCGGCTTGTCCTGTACCTCCTGGTTCACCCGCAGCAGGGAGAACATCTGCTCCATATCCACCAGCCCCTGGTTGAGGGTGAGGTAGGTGAAGCCCAGGAAATTCAGCGGCACGTAAAGTTGCAGCAGATAGGTGTTCACCAGCACGAAGCTGCCCACCGTCATGGCATGATGGATCACGCCGCTGGCGGCCATCACCATCATCGCCCCCAGCGCCAGCGAGATGATGATGGCCTGGCCGATGTTCAGCGCGTTCAGCGACACCTGGGACTGCACGGAGGCTTTCTCAAACCGTGCCAGGCTTTCGTCGAAGCGCTTGGATTCATGCGCCTCGTTGCCGAAATATTTCACTGTTTCGAAGTTCAGCAGGGAG
>JAKBCD010000063.1 GCA_021808205.1 Pseudomonadota bacterium
GGATAAAATGCTAGGGCGCACGTGCGCGGAGGATGTGTTCGATGTCGCCGTGATCGGCGGCGGGGTTGTGGGCTGTGCCGTCATGCGCCGCTTCGCCCTGGCGGGGGCCAAGGCAGTGCTCATCGAAGCGGCACCTGACATTTTGGCTGGGGCCTCGAAGGCCAATAGCGCAATTTTACATACCGGGTTCGACGCGCCGCCGGGCAGCCTGGAATGGCAGCTCATGCAGGCGGGCTATCGGGAATATCTGGATATCCATGCCGCCTATAACCTGCCGCTGCTGCAAACCGGCGCGCTGGTCTGCGCGTGGAATGAGGATGAGGCCGCGCGCCTTGAGGGCATCGTGGCGCAAGCGCGGCTCAATAACGTGGCGGATGTTCGGCCCCTCGGCGCGGGGGTGGCGCGGGCGCTGGTGCCCGGCCTTTCCCCCCGGCTGGTGGATGCGGTTGAGGTGCCGGGGGAATACGTGATCGATCCATGGTCGGCACCGCTTGCCTATCTCAACCAGGCGGTGGCGCTGGGGGCAAAGCTGCTGTTCAACGCCGAGCTGCTGGCCGGGCAGTTTGATGGCACATGGCAGTTGCAGACAAAGGCGGGCGCGGTGCGCGCCGCGGCGGTGGTGAACACAGCCGGGCTCTATGGCGACGTGGTGGATGCACGGCTCGGCTTCACGCCTGAATTTACCATCAAGCCGCGCAAAGGGCAGTTTGTGGTGTTCGACAAGGCGACGGCGCGGCACGTGCCGTGTATCATCCTGCCGGTGCCCAGCGAAACCACCAAGGGGATCGTGCTGTGCCCTACGGCCTTTGGCAATGTGCTGGTCGGCCCAACGGCGGAGGAGCAGGAGGACCGTACCCGCGCCACCGTGGAGGCAGAAACTCTGACTGCGCTCATCCGCCGCGCGGCTGAGATTGTTCCTGCATTGGCGGAGATGCCGGTAACGGCTGTGTATGCCGGGCTGCGCCCCGCCACGGAAACCAAGGCTTATCGGGTGGCATCCCGGCCGGAGCAACGCGCCATCACCCTGGGCGGTGTCCGCTCAACCGGGCTCACGGCTGCCCTGGGGCTGGCCGGTCATGCGCTCAGCCTGCACGCGCAATTTGGTACGGCGCTACCAGCCGCGCCGCCGGTGGTGCCGCCGGTCCGCCTGCCCAACCTCGCCGAGAGCCGCCCGCGCGATTGGCAACAACAGGGCTGCGGTGAGATCGTCTGCCATTGCGAGATGGTGACGCGCCGGGAGATAGAAGCGGCACTGGCGAGCGCGGTGCCACCAGGAGATTTCGGCGGGCTCAAACGCCGCACCCGCGCCGGGCTTGGGCGCTGCCAGGGGTTTTATTGCAACGCCAGGCTGGCGGCGATGACGCAAGGGCGGCTGCGCACACCCCTTGCGGTGCCCGCGGAGGGTGGCTGATGGGCGATGCCGCGGATGTGATCGTGGTCGGCAGCGGGCCCGCGGGTGTGGCGGCGGCGGTTGAATTGCGGCGCAATGGCGTTGAACGGGTGGTGCTGCTTGAACGTGAAGCAGATCTCGGCGGCGCAACGCGCCATTGCAGCCATTCGCCCTTTGGTATGCGTGAATTCGGGCGGGTTTATTCCGGCCCGGCCTATGCGCGGCGGCTGGCCGCAGAGGCCGTGCGCCATGGCGTGACGATCCGCGCCGGGTATTCGGTGGTATCCCTGCATGAGGACGCTCGCCTGACGGTGGCGTGCAACGGGGTGGTATCTGAGCTTGAGGCCAAACGGATCATCGTGGCGACGGGCGCGCGCGAAGCCTCGCGCGCCGCGCGGCTGCTGCCGGGGGACCGCCCGGTGGGCGTGCTCTCAACCGGCGCGTTGCAATCTTATGTGGCGCTGCACGGGTTGATGCCGTTTCGCCGTCCCGTGATCCTTGGCTCCGAGCTGGTGACGTTCTCCGCTGTTCTCACCTGCCTGCGCCATGGCGCGCGGCCGGTGGCGGTGGTGGAAACCCTGCCTTACGCGCTGGCGCGGGCACCTGCCTCGTGGTTTCCGGGCCTTCTCGGCATCCCGTTTTTTCGTGGCGCGGAGCTCCTCGATATCCAGGGGCGCGCGCGGGTTGAAAATATACGGATCAGCCATGGCGGTAACTTGCGCGATATCGCCTGCGACGGCGTGCTGGTCACCGGGCGCTTCCTGCCCGAGGCTTCGCTGTTCCTGAATTCCGGCATGGGGCTGGCACAAGGCGCGCAAGCGCCCGCGATCGACCAGGATGGCCGCTGCGCCAACCCGCTCTACTTTGCCTGTGGCAATGTGCTGCGGGCGGTGGAAACCGGCGGCTGGGCGTTCCGCGAAGGGCGAGCCATTGGGGCGGCGGTGGCGCGGGACCTCGCTCACCCGGTTGCCGTGCAGCGTGTGGCGGTGGAATTCGCGCCGCCGATCAAACTGGTGGTGCCCGGCTATGTGCGCGCTGGCGATGCCACAACGGGGGCGCTTGGTGAGTTCCAGCTAAGGTTCACCGCGCGCGTGCGGGGGGAATTGTCGTTGGAACTTGATGGCGTGCCTGTATGGGCCCGGCGTCGCGAATTTCTGCCCGAACGGCGGGTTTTGGTGCCGATGCCAGCCGGTCTGCAAGCCGCACAGCGCATCAGCTTCTGTTTCCGCGAGGGCTGAACCATGCGTGTCGCCGCAATCGACCAGGGCACAACATCAACCCGCTGCATCGTCGTCGAAACCGGCGGGCGTTGGCATTTGAGCGGCACGCGCGCCCACGCGCAAAACCACCCGGGGCCAGGCTGGGTGGAGCATGACCCCGAAGAACTGCTCGCCAATATCCGCACGCTGCTGCGCGCCGCCGGCCCGGTGGATGCCATCGGCATCGCCAACCAGGGGGAGAGCTGCCTTGCCTGGGACGCGCAGAGCGGCGTTGCCTTCTCGCCGGTGATCGTCTGGCAGGATGCGCGCACCGGGCCCGCGCTGCAGGCGATGGACAGTGCCGCCCATGCGCGGGCGAAAGAGCTCAGCGGGTTGCCGCTGGATGCGTATTTCTCCGCCTCCAAGCTCGGCTGGATTCTGCGCCACAGCGAGGCGGCACGCGCTGCGCACGCCGCCGGGCGGCTGCGCCTTGGCACCACGGATGCGTTTTTTCTCGACCGGCTCTGCGGCGTATTCGCAACCGACGCGGCGACCGCCTCACGCACCGGGCTGCTCGACCTGCGCCGCGGCGTGTGGAGCGAAGAGCTTTGTGCCCTGCATGGTGTGCCGGTTTCCGCTCTGCCACCAATTCTGCCCGTGGATCATGGGTTCGGGGCAATCGAGGGCGTGCCGGTGAAAGTTTCCATCGTGGACCAGCAGGCGGCCCTGTACGGGCATGGCTGCCGGCAGCCAGGCGATACCAAGATCACCTTTGGCACCGGTGCGTTTTTGCTCACACTCTGCGGCGCAACCCCGGTACACTCACCGGCATTGCTGCCCACCATCGCCTGGCGCCAGGGCGGGCAGCCAAGCGTGCATGCGCTCGAAGGCGGGGTTTACGACGCCGGTGCGGCGCTGGAATGGGCGCGCGGCATTGGGTTGTTTGACGACGTTGCAGAGCTTGGCAGCTTCGAGGGGCCGTCGGCGCTCAGCCGCGGCCTGGTATTTGTTCCGGCACTCTCCGGCTTGGCCGCCCCTTATTGGGACCGCGAGGCCGCGCCGCTGTTCATTGGCATGCGCCATGAAACCGGGCGTCGGGATATGATCCGCGCGGTGCTTGAGGGGATCGCCTTGCTCACCGCCGGGCTTATCGGCGAGGCGGCGGCGGCATTGCCGCTCTCGCGCGGCATCTCGATTGATGGCGGACTTTCCCAGAGCGGCTATTTCGCGCAGTTCCTGGCGGCGGCGGCCGGGGTCGATATCCGGGTACCCGCCATGCATGAACTTACCGCCCTGGGACTTGCCGAGCTGTGCGGGGTGGATTGCGGGCAGATCCGCGCGGCGGCTGCGGTGTTCCAACCGGATGGCTCGGTGCCCGAGGCTCTGCGCGCCCGGTTTAACGCCGCACTGACGCGCGCCCGCGCTTGGCATGGGGCGTGAGCAAAGGTACCCGTCGGCTTCTTGGGCCGATCGCTGGTTCCTAAAATTGGCAAGAAAAAAGGCTCTCCGGCGTACCGGAGAGCCTTTTCAGTGACTCAAGTTTTGCTAATCAACCGCGCCTTTGAGAGCGGCTTCCTCCGCGCTGATTTCCGCAGCGCGGGCAGCGATTTCCGTGGCGTTGATCGGTGGGCCAGGGAAACGGGTTCGGGCGATGCCAAACCAGATAACCGCCAGCAGCACCAGCAGACCGATGAAGTAGTTGTCCAGAATGTCGTAAGGCGGGCGGGTGCCGACATAGATGATCAGCAACGCGCCCAGCACGGTGATGATCGCGAACGGCTTGGAAAGCCCGCCGAGGCGGAACGGCCCGAACTCGGTCCAGGTTTTGCCTTCCGCGAACAGCCCGGCGAGGATCGGCATGGAGTAGGAAATGTAGAGGAACATGGCGCAGCCCACGGCCAGCGCCGCGAAGGCCGGCGAATACAGCGTGGCGGCGATGGAGAGCGCCGCGGTTGCCCAGATCGCATAAACCGGCGAACGGTGCTTATGGTCCACCTGCTTGAGATACTTGCTGCCAGGCAGGCCGCCATCTCGTGCGAAGGCATAAACCATGCGCGACGTGGACGTGACACCGGCCAGTGCGCAAAGGAAATTGGCAAGCACGATACCAACGTAAAGCACATCCTTCAGCGCGGCGGGCACTGGCAGGCTGGCCATCAGGTTGAAGATGACATTGGCGCCGTCCGCCGCCGCCTTCACCGGATCCGGCATGGCGAGAATGAAGGAGCTCAGCATCACCAACCCACACACGGCCGACCAGAAGATGGCGTTGAGAATACCGCGCGGCACGTTGCGCCGTGCGTCCACGGTCTCTTCCGAGGTATGGGCCGAGCCGTCGAATCCGGTGACGGTGTAGAGCGGGTAGAGCAAAGCCAGCCCGAAGATGTAAAGGTGGCTGTTGCTTTGCGGCAGCACGCCGCCACCGGCATTACCGGTAAAATTGGTGAAGACGAAGAGCCGGGGAAAATCGAAATGTTGCACTGAATATAGCATTGTGGCGGTGAGCAGCGCTGCGATAAACAGGATGAGATAGCCTGAAAAATCGATCAGCTTGGTCGTGCTCTTGATTCCGAAATGGTTGAGCAGCCCTTGCGCGCCGGTAATGAGCACAACCGCTATGGTCTGCTGCTCGAACCCCCAGTTAGCGGTGTTAACGCCAAAAATATTACCCAGGATGAGGCCGTTGAACAGGCTGTAGACGCCCACATTCACCGAGGCGATAACAAAAATGAGGCCAAGCAGGTTGAACCAGGCCGTGACCCAGCCCCAGGCGCGGCCGCCAAGGATCGAGGACCAATGGTATAGCCCGCCTGCCGTGGGGTAGGCGGAGGCGATCTGCGCCATTGAACAGCCGACAATCAAGGCAAAGGCACAGCCCACAATCCACCCGACCACGGCGGCAAAAGCGCCACCGCCGCTATAGGCGCTCTGGAAAGCGGTGATGCCGCCCGCCAGGATGCAGATGATGGAAAAGGATACGGCAAAGTTGGAGAAGCCGTGCATGCGCCTGGAAAGTTCCTGCGCATAGCCCATGCGATGCAGGGTGGCGGCATCGGCGTCGAGGATCGCTTGTTCGGTTTTGTCGGTCATCTCAAGTCTCCCTCAGATTTTGCGTTAGGGGTTGGAATCTCGTCGTGGCAACCCGGAAAGCAGCAGCCACACGCCTGGCGCGCACCAGCTCCTCTCCTCATCCGTGACAATTCGGACACCTCCCCCCGACCGCCTATTTTCCCGACCGCCTATTTTAGAGGCCGCGGCAGGTTTTCTGGTTCATGAGAGTGTAGTGTAAGCGGTTAACCGTTGCGCCTGCAAGCGGGTGTTTTGGGGCGTTGCGGTGCGCTCATTTGCTGAGCGAAGCCTAAGTCATCGCGCTCTGACGGTGCAAACTCCGGTCTCAGGCGGGCATGTCGGCGCAGAAAAACGCGACCGCCTGCGCCACCACGTCTGGCTGGTAGGCGTGCGGGCCGTCATATTCGACATAGGTTATGTCATAGCCTGCGTCTCTGAGCATCGCCGAATGTTTGCGGCCAGACCGCTCGATCGGAATCTGTTCGTCCCGGGTCCCGTGCGACATGAATATGCGCGGCACCCCTTGCTGGCGCTGGATGGTCAGGAACCCGGCAGAGGAGATAATGACATGGGTGACGAACTGCCCGTTGGTGAGGCCAAGCGACATCGCGTAACTGCCGCCGTCTGAATGGCCTGCGAAAACGAGATGGGCGGGGTCAAGCGTGAAGCGGTCCGCCACTGCCGCCAGCGTGATATCCAGGCGCTCGCGGTCCGGTCCGTTACCACCGATGACGATATCCCAGGTCGGGAACAGCGATTGCGGTGCCAGCAACAGAAACCTCCGCTGATGCGCATGCGCCTCCAGCATCGGCAGAATTTTCTGCGCGCTGCCACCGCCGCCATGGAACAGCACAACAAGCGGGGCTGGCCGCGCCGGATCAACGCGATCCGGCACCACCAGAACCGGGTTGCGTGCATCGAACAGGGCAAGATCATGCCGCCCCGGCGGCAGTGGCGGCAAGGTGGGCTGACGATGCGTGAAATCGAGATGCCCCTCGAGATAATGATCCATCATGCCCTCCCGCGGTGATGGCCTGCCTGCGGCGCATTGTGGCGGGTGACGCGGTGCAGCGTGTGGCGTGTGATCAACATGCTGATATGTCTAGCGAATGATGCTGGCAGAGAACAGCCCCCCAGAACCGACTGGCTGGCAACGGGCCGGGATTATGCGGCGTGCCGGGCGCGGCGAACACCGCTGATCAATGATTCGCGTTCATGCCCGGCAAGGCGGTGCCCGGCCCAGGCAGCGCACCGGCAGAATATGTCTCACGGCATCGCAGGCGAAGCCTGAATCACCCTCGGCGGCGGATTTGACATGACAGATTGACTGAGATATGCGCCTCGGTATTAAGAATAATTATCATTCTTAACTACACGTCAGGATCAGCCTTGTCCCAACCCGCCTCGCCCGCCCGCCGCGCCGCTTTGCCTTTCCTGGCTGTATTCGGGCCGGGGCTCGTCGTCATGCTGGCCGATACCGAGGTAGGCAGCATCATCACCGCCTCGCAATCTGGCGTGGCCTGGGGCTACCGGCTGCTGCTGCTGCAGTTCGTGCTCATCCCCATCCTGTATGTTGTTCAAGAGCTTACCGTTCGGCTGGGCATCTTCACCGGCAAGGGCCATGGGGAGCTGATCCGCGACACGTTCGGCAAGGGCTGGGCCTGGCTTTCCGCTTGCGGGCTGGCGGTGGCTACCGTGGGGGCGCTGCTGTCGGAATTCTCGGGCGTGGCGGGCGTGGGCGAGCTTTACGGCGTGCCGCGTGCCGCCACGCTGACCCTGTCCGTGTTGTTTTTGCTGGTTGTCGCACTTACCGGCTCCTACCGCCGGGTGGAGCGCGTGGCGATCGCGTTGGGGCTGTTTGAGTTCGTATTCTTCGTCATCGCCTTCGTCTCGAAGCCTGACGGACACCAGATCGCAGCGCAGATGTTTCAGCCCGCTTTGGCCAACCGGAATTACCTCTATCTCGTTGCCGCCAATATCGAAGCGGTGATC